>JAGRKQ010000059.1 GCA_020442235.1 Hyphomicrobiaceae bacterium
GATCGCCTTCGGCATCCGCAATGTGCCGCGCAGGAGGAAGGCGCTGGAAGAGGCCTTCCGCGTCCTGAAGCCCGGCGGCATGTTCCTGTGCCTGGAATTTGCGCCCGTCGACACGCCAATCCTGGAAAAGGTCTATGACGCCTTTTCCTTCCGGGTGATCCCGCGCATGGGCGCGATGGTGACCGGCGACGCCGATCCCTATCAGTATCTCGTCGAATCGATCCGCGCCTTTCCGCGCCCGGACCGCTTCCAGCGCGAAATCGAGGCCGCCGGCTTTGACCGGGTCGCCTACACCCCCTATTCGGGGGGGATCGCGGTGCTCCATACGGGCATCAAACTCTAAGCGCCACCCGGCCTCCTGCCGCGGACCCCAAGGTTTTTCGTCCCCTTGTTCTCTCACGTCCTTGCGCTCATCCGTCTTGCCCGCGCCGGCTATGTCATGGCGCGCGAGGGCGTGTTTCGCGGGCTTGAAATTCCCGCCCTTCCCACTCCCGCCCGGCTGCCGGCGCGGCTCGCCAACCTGATTGCCCGGCGCGGACGGGCCGAGACCCGGGCTCGGCGCCTGACGAGCGCGCTGGAGCGGCTGGGCCCTTCCTATGTGAAGTTCGGCCAGTTCCTTGCGACCCGCCCCGATCTCGTCGGCCAGCAGGTCGCCTCGGATCTGGAAAGCCTTCAGGACCGGCTGCCGCCCTTCGGGCTGGAAGCGGCGCGCGCGGAAATCGAATCCGCGCTCGGCGCGCCGGTCGAGGCTCTGTTCGCCCGCTTCGACGAGCCGCTTGCCGCAGCCTCGATCGCCCAGGTGCACCGGGCTGAGATCACCGATCCGGGCACCGGCGAAACCCGCACCGTCGCCGTCAAGATCCTGCGGCCGGGCATCGAGCGGCGCTTCCAGCGCGATGTCGGCTCGTTTGCCATCGCCGCGCGGCTGGTGGAAAAATTCGTGCCCGCCGCCCAGCGCCTGCGCCCGGTCGCCGTTGTCGACACCTTTGCCGAATCGGTGCGCTTCGAGATGGATCTGCGGCTGGAAGCGGCCGCGCTTTCCGAACTGGCCGACAACATCGCCGAAGACGAAGGCTTTCGCGTTCCCGCCGTCGACTGGGCCCGCTCGGCGCGCAGCGTTTTGACGACGCAGTGGGTGGAGGGGCGCAAGCTCTCCGACATTGCCGGCATCACCGAAGACGGCCACGACCTCGACCGGCTGGCGGCCACGCTGATCCAGTCCTTCCTGCGCCATGCGCTGCGCGACGGCTTCTTTCATGCCGACATGCATCCGGGGAACCTTTTCGTCGATCCGGACGGCCTGATCGTCGCCGTCGACTGCGGCATCATGGGCCGGCTCAGCCCCAAGGAGCGGCGCTTTCTCGCCGAGATCCTGTTCGGCTTCATCACCCGCAACTACACCCGCACCGCCGAGGTGCATTTCGAGGCCGGCTATGTGCCGCAGAGCCAGTCGGTCGCCGCCTTCGCCCAGGCGCTGCGGGCCATCGGCGAGCCGATCCACGGGCGCGACGCCTCGCAGATCTCGATGGGCCGGCTGCTGACCCAGCTCTTCGAGGTCACCGACCTGTTTCACATGCGCACCCAGCCGCAGCTGATCCTGCTGCAAAAGACCATGGTTGTGGTGGAGGGCGTTGCGCGCACGCTCGATGCGCGGCTCGACATCTGGAAGACCGCCGATCCGGTGGTGCGCGACTGGATCGCCCGCCATCTCGGACCGGCCGGCCAGATCGAACAGGCGGCCAAAGGCGCGCGGGCGCTTTTGAACCTTGCCAGCGATGCGCCGCAGATGGCCGCCCGGATCGAGGCGCTGTCCGAAACGCTTGCGAAAGACGAGCGCCGCCCGCGCGGCGCCGGTCTTGCGCTTCCCCTCTGGATTGCCGCGCTTGCGCTTGGCATCCTTGCCGTGAAGGCGCTCCTCTGAGCGCCAAGGAAATTTTCAGGGACGGGCCATGCTTCAGGGGCGCTCCATCCTCCTCATCGTCTCGGGCGGCATCGCCGCCTATAAGAGCCTCGACCTTTGCCGGCGGCTGAAGGAACGCGGTGCGCGGGTGCGCGCCATCGTCACCAAGGGCGCCGGCGCCTTCGTGACGCCGCTCGCCTTCGGCGCGATCACTGGCGAGCGCGTCTTCACCGAGCTGTTCGACCGCGAGGACGAACACGACATCGGCCACATCCGCCTGGCGCGGGAGGCCGATCTCGTCCTCATCGCTCCGGCGACCGCCAATCTTCTGGCCAGGATGGCGGCCGGCATCGCCGACGATCTGGCCACCATCGTCCTGCTGGCAACGCGCGCGCCGATCCTCATCGCCCCGGCGATGAACCCGGCGATGTGGGCGCATCCGGCAACGCAGCGATCCTGCCGCCAGCTGGAAGCGGATGGCTGCCATGTCATCGGACCGGAAGCGGGCGAGATGGCCGAAAGCGGCGAAGCCGGCCTTGGCCGCATGAGCGAGCCGGCGGCGATCGCCGAGGCGGCGGCCGCTCTCCTTGCCCGCTCCGGTGCGCTTCAGGGCAAGCATGTGCTCGTCACCGCCGGACCGACGCATGAACCGATCGATCCGNNNNCGCTACATCGCCAACCGCTCGTCGGGAAAGCAGGGCTATGCGATTGCGGCGGCGGCCGCAAAGGCCGGTGCGCGCGTCACCCTCGTCTCCGGCCCGGTGACGCTGGCGCCGCCCGCCGGCGTCACCCTCGTGCGGGTGGAAACGGCGCGCGCCATGCTCGACGCGGTCAAAGGCGCGCTTCCCGCCGAGATCGGCATCTTCACCGCCGCCGTGGCCGACTGGCGCACGGCGGATGAAGCGCCGGAAAAGCTGAAAAAGGACGGCACGGGCATCATCGCGCCGCTGGTCCTGACCGAGAACCCGGACATTCTCGCCACCATCGCGAGGGACCCGGCGCTGCGCCCCGGCCTCGTCGTCGGCTTTGCCGCCGAAACCGAAAATGTCGAGGCGCATGCGCGCGCCAAGCTGGCGAAAAAGGGCGCCGATCTCATCGTCGCCAACGACGTGTCGCCGGAAACCGGCATCATGGGGGGCGACGCCAATACGGTTCTCCTGATCGAGGCCGGCGGGAGCGAGGCCTGGCCGCCCATGGACAAGACGCGCGTCGCCGAAAGGCTGATCGCGGCCATTGGCGAAAGGCTGAAGGCGTGAGCGTCACGATCAAGGTCCAGCGGCTCGCCCATGGCGCGGACCTGCCGCTGCCGGCCTATGAGACGGCGGATGCGGCGGGCATGGATCTGCGCGCCGCGACCGGTGACGACCTCACCCTGCCGCCCGGCGGCTTTCTTGCCGTGCCGACCGGGCTCTGCCTGGAAATCCCCCAGGGTTATGAAGGCCAGGTGCGCCCGCGCTCGGGCCTTGCGGCACGCCACGGCGTCACCGTCCTCAACAGCCCCGGCACCATCGACGCCGATTATCGCGGCGAGGTGAAGGTGCTGCTCGTCAATCACGGGACCGAGTCCTTCACGATCACCCGCGGCCTGCGCATCGCCCAGCTCGTCATCGCCCCCGTCCTTCAGGCGCAGCTCATCGTGACAGAGGCGGTTTCCCCCTCGGGACGCGGCAGCGGCGGCTTCGGCTCGACCGGGGTAAAGTAGAATAAATTTTCTGCAAGGCGGCGCATTAACCGATCTGATGCGAAATTTTCGCTCTCTTGATCCATAATTTGCAATTCTGATTTCATCCTGCGTCGCAGTTTGCAGTCCTGTGTCTCGCCAGACGCCCCCTGTCTGCGGTCTTATACGGACCATCAAGAACCGGGCGATCCGGCACAGGACCCAACCCGCCGCCGGCCAAGACGGCCGCAGCCCCACATCGGAGATTCCCATGAGCGTCACCGCCCTCAAGGCCGACACCGAAGCCCGCACCCCGCGCACCCATGGCCGCGGCAAGGTCTATGGCTCCATCCTCGACACCATCGGCGATACGCCGGTCGTGCGCCTCGGCAAGCTCGCCGAGCATATGGGCGTGAAGGCCGACCTTCTCGCCAAGCTCGAATTCTTCAATCCCATCGCCTCGGTGAAGGACCGCATCGGCGTTGCCATGCTGGAGGCGCTGGAAGCTTCGGGCCGCATCACGCCGGAGACGGTGCTGATCGAGCCGACCTCGGGCAACACCGGCATCGCGCTCGCCTTCGCCGCCGCGCAGAAGGGCTACCGCCTCATTCTGGTGATGCCGGAATCGATGTCGATCGAACGCCGCAAGATGCTTGCCTTGCTCGGCGCCGAACTCGAACTCACCCCGGCCGAGAAGGGCATGAAGGGCGCCATCGCCCGCGCCGATGAACTCGCCGCAACAATCCAGAATTCGGTCATTCCGCAGCAGTTCGAAAACCCGGCCAATCCGGAAATCCACCGGGTCACCACCGCCGAGGAAATCTGGAACGACACCGACGGCAAGGTCGACATCCTCGTTTCCGGCATCGGCACCGGCGGCACCATCACCGGCACCGGCCAGGTCCTGAAGGCGCGCAAGCCCTCGGTGCAGGTCGTCGCCGTGGAGCCGACCGCCAGCCCGGTGCTTTCGGGCGGCAATCCCGGTCCGCACAAGATCCAGGGCATCGGCGCCGGCTTCGTGCCGGGCGTGCTCGACACGGCGATCTATGACGAGATCCAGCAGGTCTCCAACGAGGATGCCGTCGAAACCGCCCGCCTCGTCGCCCGTCTCGAAGGCGTGCCGGTCGGCATTTCTTCCGGCGCGGCCCTGACCGCGGCGATCCGCGTCGGCCAGCGCGAGGAAAACGCCGGCAAGACGCTCGTGGTCATCATCCCGAGCTTCGCCGAGCGTTACCTGTCCACGGTGCTCTTCGAGGGCCTCGTCTGATCCCTGTGGGGGAACTGTCCCGATGGGACATTTGGGCCGGGTGCTTCGTCACCCGGCCTTTTTTTGTAGTGAAAGTGAAGGGTCGTAGCGACGACCGAAAAGCTCCTGAAGCGCGGGCTGGCATTTTTCTTTCGTGACAACCTTGAAACGCGACAGGTGCGGCAGAACGACAAGCCGCCCGCCAGCGAAGCTGGATTTGCGCCCCGCTATCGCCCCCCATCCGATTGGTACACGCTCGGTCGAGCCTGCACCCAAAAGCGATTCTATGATCGGTCCGGCATCATTCAGCCCCATCACGACCACGAGCGAAGGGCGCACAACGTCAAAAACCTCGCGCCAAAGCTGCCTACCAAATCGAAGCGCCTCTTCATGCCCCTTTAGCTCCTTCCAACTTGGAGACCGAAAGGGGACAAGGTGTCCCGCGAGAACATCCTCTGCCTTGACACAGAGCCGCAGGAACAATGTCCGCATCTGGATTTGTAGCGGCGATTCTCCGGGTGGATAGGGAATTTTTCTTCGCTTGCCGCCATCCCAGCTTTCCAGTTCATAGGCACTGCCAGACGGCATGCAAAAATCGGGATGATCCTCAGGGATACTGCCTCCCCCGGGGTTGAGATCAATAAGGGCGACATCTGCGCCCTTCAGTACATGGCATGGGCTTGCCAGAAAACGCCAATGGAGGCTGTTGCCGCTTGCAGCATAAGCCTTCTCTATCCGCGCTTTCATCTGGATGGGATCCAAGCTCTTCATCCTATTTCGCTTCCATCCATGGGTATTGTTGGGTCATGAGAATGGCTTTTCTGGATTCCCGCCACAAGGGTGGGAATGACGCGGAGTTTGAAGTCTCCTCAGTGGTGCTTTTGGCCGTCCTGAATCGCACGTTGAGCGAACAGGCGTGAGCGAAGCGCAAGATTCAGGACCACTCAGAAACTCCGTCATTCCCGGGCTTGACCTGCGGAATCCAGAGCGGACTTTCAGCAATCTCAAGCGCTTCTGGTTCCAGCGAACGTCGTATGGATTCCCGCCTCAAGGGCGGGGAATGACGTGGAGTTTGAAGTCTCCCCAGCGGTGCTTTTGGCCGCTCCGAGACGCACTCCCCAAGTCGCACGTTGAGCGAGCAGAGCGAGCGAACCGCAA
The DNA here is from genome assembly GCA_020442235.1 of Hyphomicrobiaceae bacterium. Taxonomy (GTDB): domain Bacteria; phylum Pseudomonadota; class Alphaproteobacteria; order Rhizobiales; family MH13; genus JAGRKQ01. The sequence goes on from JAGRKQ010000059.1 coordinate 5,965, forward strand.
GACTTGGGGCTAGCAAGAGAACACCGGCGCCCTTCAGCGCTTTTCGTGTTTCAAGCCCCTCCGGAAACCCTTCCGTAACCTCTGACATAAAGAAATCTTTATATCCGTATTGCCCTTTGGCGCCGCCTCTGCTAGCAGGGCGCCATGGCCGGCCCGCATGCAGAACCGGCCGGCGCAGGCGCGTTGACGCGCTTCGATACACCCACGCTTTTCAAGGAAGGCCGCCGAGGACATGACCGACCACATCGTGCGCGACATCGCGCAGGCCAGCTGGGGCCGCACCGAGATCGAGATCGCCGAAACCGAGATGCCGGGCCTGATGGCCTGTCGCGAGGAGTTCTCCAGGACGCAGCCGCTGAAAGGCGCGCGCATCGCCGGCTCGCTGCACATGACGATCCAGACCGCCGTCCTCATCGAGACGCTGGTCGCGCTCGGCGCCGAAGTGCGCTGGGCCTCCTGCAACATCTTCTCCACCCAGGACCACGCCGCCGCCGCGATCGCCGCCGCCGGCATTCCGGTCTTCGCCATCAAGGGCGAGACGCTGGAAGAATACTGGGATTATGCCGACCGCATCTTCGACTGGGGCAATGGCGAATGCGCCAACATGATCCTCGACGATGGCGGCGACGCGACGCTGCTCGTCATGCTCGGCTCCAAGGCCGAGACCGACCCCTCGGTGCTCGACAATCCGAAGAACGAGGAAGAGGAATACCTCTTCGCCACCATCCGCCGGCGGCTGGAAAAGAACCCGGGCTGGTATTCCAAGGTGAAGGCCGCGATCAAGGGTGTCTCGGAAGAGACCACCACCGGCGTCATGCGTCTTTATCAGATGCAGCAGCGCGGCGAACTGCCCTTCCCGGCGATCAACGTCAATGACAGCGTCACCAAGTCGAAGTTCGACAA
>JAGRKQ010000060.1 GCA_020442235.1 Hyphomicrobiaceae bacterium
CCGCGCATCAATGCCGGCGGGCGCATCGGCAATGCCGCCCTCGGCGCGGAGCTTCTGACCACCGACGATCCGCACCGCGCCATGACGATTGCCGCCGAACTCGACCGCCTGAACGCCGAGCGTCAGGACATCGAGCGCCTTGCCCTGGAAGAGGCCGAGGCGCGGGCACTGCATCAGGTGGAGGCGGAGCAGCCGGTCATCGTGGTTGCGGGCGAGGACTGGCATCCGGGTGTCCTCGGCCTCGTCGCTGCGCGCCTCAAGGAACGCCATGACCGTCCCGCCTTCGCACTCGCGCCCAACATGGAGGGCGATTTCACCGGTTCGGGCCGTTCCGTCCCCGGCGTCGATCTCGGGCGGGCGGTGCGGCGCCTCGTGGACGAAGGTTTTCTGGTCAAGGGCGGCGGGCACGCCATGGCTGCCGGCGTGACGCTCAAGGCCGGCGGGCTGGATGATTTTCGCGGTGCGTTGGCCGGTCTTCTCGGCGATGCCGTCGGCGCGGCGCGTGAGGCAAGCCGTCTGCGGCTCGATGGTGTCATGACCGCCACCGCCGCCAGCACGGCGGCGGTGAAGGCCCTTTTGGCCGCCGGGCCCTTCGGGGCGGCCTTTCCCGAGCCCCTGATCGCCTTTCCGGGCCATCGGCTGGCCGATATCGCCACCGTCGGGGCCGGCGGGCACATTCGCGTCACGCTGCTCGATGGTGGTGGCGGCAGGCTCAAGGCGATTGCCTTCCGGGCGGCGGGAGGCCCGCTCGGGCCAGCCTTGATGGAGGCGCGCGACGGCCGCCCGCGACACGTCGTCGGATCGCTGTCGCTCGATCACTGGGGCGGCAATCCGAAGCCGCAGCTGCGGATCGTCGACGTCGCTCTTCCCTGAAGGCCATCGGGCCGGCTGGATGCGCGCCGGCCCGTTCGCGCGGGGCAGAAGCTCAGGCCGGCGCCCGCTCTGCGGCACGGCCGCGCCGCAGATAGGCAAGGCCGGCCGCGATCAGCGCACCGCCGCCGAAGATCGCCAGCGACAGAAGCGGCCGGTAGGTGAACCAGGCGACCGCGATGGTGAGCGTGCCGACCAAAGCGGCGAGGATGAACCCGGCAAAGCCCGTTCCCATGCGCACCAGCCCGCCAATGGGCGGAATGATGTCGGCAAGAACCCCGAGCGGCGCGAAGAGCATGCCGAAGCCGATGGTCAGGAGAACGAAGCCGGCCAGCCGAACCATCCAGGTGAGAAAGGTGTTGGCGCGCACCGCATCGTCGAACATCTCGGATGCGGGCTTCAGCCCGGCATCGACGAGGAGGATGGAGCCGCCGGCCTCGGCCCGGTAGGCGCCGAGCCCGCTGCCGCGCTGGGCGGCGACGATGGAGACATCGCCCGCCGGCACGACCTCATAGCGGATGCGCGTGTCGCCGATGCTGGGCGCAGATGGGTTGTAGCCGAGATAGATCCCGCCATCCTGAACCGAGACGGCGCGCCCGGCGCCGAAAGCCTGGCGCAGGCGCTGTTCGGCATCGCGCGAGACGATCAGTTCCTGCGCACCGGGAACGCGGCCGGCAATCTCCGGGGAGAGCATATAGGCGCCAAGGCGGGCGTCCTGCGCCACGACCGTGCGCCCCTCGATGGAGAAGGGCGGATTGCGGTGGCCGTTCGGTTCCTGAAACCGCGCCGAATCGACCGCGCTCGACGACCAGTCGCGGCGATAGGTGTAGGTGGTGACGGTTTCCTGCCCGCCGCCGACGCGCGTGCGGGTGCTGCTCTCGCGTTCCTCGATCCACTGATACATCTCCACCCGCCGTTCCAGCCGCAGCCCTTGTGCGGCAATGCCGGTCTGCGGGTCGGCCAGCGGCTCGGCGGTGCGGGCGGCGCCCGAAAGATGGATCAGCCGGCCTTCATTTGCCGGATCGACCCGGTCCGGGGAAACGGTGACGACCGCGCCGGCGCCTTCGGCAAGGGTGCGGGCGGTGGTGACCGCGCGGCCCTCGTTCCAGAACAGGAGGACAATTGCGCCGAGGATCAGAAGAATCCCGACACCGATGCCGGTGAGGGCGTTCTTGATGCGCGTGAAGAAGCCGGTTCTCGTGGTGACTGTGATGCGATCGGCCATGGTCTTGATCCTTGCGTTCCGCTTTCCGCGATGACTGCCGGTTTGCCTAGGCGGGAACGCGCAGGGGCGGTGTGACGGCGATCACAGTTTGAAACCGGATGACCGCAAAGCGCCAGAGAGGCTGCAAGAAGGATGAATGAAATCCTGCCGCCGGGCCAGTGCGGACGGCATTCTTCAGACAGCATTCCGGGAAGAAAGGCTGGTACGCCCAACGGGAATCGAACCCGTGTTTCCGNNCGCCGTGAAAGGGCGGCGTCCTAGACCGCTAGACGATGGGCGCTCAGCGCGGGCGTTATACGGACTGGTTCCGGTGTCATCAAGCCGCCCGCGCGCTTTTTTTGACGCCTTTGAATTCACCAGTGTCCGGTGTTCGGCATCGAGACCCAGGGCTCGGCCGGGGCGAGGGGTTCACCCTTTTGCAAAAGCTCGATGGAAATCCGGTCCGGGCTGCGCACGAAGGCCATGTAACCATCGCGCGGCGGGCGGTTGATGGTGACGCCCTTGTCCATAAGCCACTGGCAGGTCGCGTAAATATCATCCACCACAAAGGCGAGATGGCCGAAATTGCGCCCCTCGCCATACTCTTCGCTGTCCCAGTTGTAGGTGAGCTCGATGAGCGGCGCCTTGTCGGCGCGGGCGCGCGATTCGTCCTCCGGAGCGGCGAGAAAGACCAGCGTGTAACGGCCTTTCTCGTTCTCGGTGCGCCGGATTTCGATCAGGCCGAGCTTGTTGCAGTAAAAATCCAGCGATTCATCGAGATCGCGCACGCGGACCATGGTGTGCAGATAGCGCATCGGCTTTCCTTCCTGGCGGCATCGGGTCAAAAAGGTTTTATGGCCGAAACGATCACCGACAAGGCCGAAGCGCGGCAGGCGCTTATGGCCATGGTAGAGGGCAGGACGCGGATAGCGGTTCTGGCCGGGGCGGGGCTTTCCACCGAATCGGGCCTGCCCGATTTTCGCAGCCCCGGCGGCATCTGGTCGCAATTCCGCCCCGTGACCTATCAGGAGTTCGTCGCGGATGAGGACGCGCGGCTGGAAGACTGGCGCCGGCGCTTCATCATGAACGAGGAATTTGCCCGCGCCGAACCCAATGACGGCCACAAGGCGCTGGCCGGGCTGGCGCGCGATGGACGGCTGTCGATCCTTGTCACGCAGAATGTCGACGGGCTGCACCGGCGTGCCGGGACGCCGCAGGATGTGCTGGTGGAAATCCACGGCACGGCAACACACGGCCACTGCCTCGATTGCGGCCGGGTGATGAGCATTGCCGCCGCGCGGCAGGCGATCGAGACGACGCAAAGGGCGCCGCGCTGCGAAACCTGCGGCGGGCTGGTGAAGGCCGCTGTCGTGTCCTTCGGCCAGTCGATGCCCGAAGCGGCGTTGCAGCGCGCGGCAAAGGCTTTTGCCGAAGCCGATCTGGCGATCGTTGTCGGTTCCGCGCTGGAGGTCTATCCCGCGGCCAACCTTCCCCGCATCGCCGTTGCGCATGGCGTGCCGCTCGTCATCCTCAACCGCACGCCGACAATGCTCGACGACGAAGCCGATCTTCTGCTACGCAGCCCCGCCGCCGAAACACTTCACGGTCTTTTGTGAACCGGCCCTTGCCCAAGGGGGGCGAACGTCCCATCCTTGAACCGTGAGGGAATCAATTGCGGGGAATCGCAGGGGCGATACTCCTCGTGCGTCAGGTGGGTGTGCGGCATGAGTTCCAAGGATGATCTGGGCAGAGTGGGCCTTTCCCATGACGTTGAAGCCGAGCTGCGCCAGGAAGCTGGTGTCGACGTTTTCGAGGTCGCCGGATCGATCAAGTGGTTCGACGTCGCCAAGGGCTACGGTTTCATCGTCCCCGACAACGATCTCCCCGACGTTCTTCTGCATGTGACGTGCCTGCGCCGCGACGGTTACCAGACCGCCTATGAGGGCGCGCGGGTCGTGTGCGAGGTGCTCGACCGGCCGCGCGGGCTTCAGGCCATGCGCATCCTGTCCATGGACGAATCGACAGCCGTGCATCCCTCGCAGATGCCGCCTTCGCGCACCCATGTAACCGTCACCGCCGAGACGGGCTTCGTGCCTGTCGAGGTGAAATGGTTCAACCGCGTGCGCGGCTTCGGCTTCCTTTCCGAAGGCGAGGGCGCACCGGACATCTTCATCCACATGGAAACGCTGCGCCGCTTCGGCATGACCGAGCTGCGGCCCGGCCAGACCGTCTATGTACGCTGGGGCGAGGGGCCGAAGGGGCGCATGGTCGCCGAAATTCGGCCCGAAAGCGGCGGTCATATCCCCGCTTCGCACTGACGCCCGCAAGGTCGGTGACGGCTGGATCCGGTCTCGGCCAAACCCATACGGCGGACAGTCAAGCCAGCGCCGGTTTGCCATCAGGAACGCCGCCATGATCCGCCCCCTGACATCCGTTACCCGCCGGTTCGCGCTTCTGGCCGTTGTGATCGCAGCGCTTGCCGCGCTGGCATCCGGGCCGGTGGAGGCCGACGGTTTCGCGCGCGGTGCGCTCACCATCGAGACGAGCGATGGCGCGCGCCATCCCTTCGAGATCGAGATTGCCCGAACCGACCGTGAGCAGGGGCTCGGGCTGATGTATCGGCGCGTGGTGCCGGACGGCTATGGAATGCTGTTCGATTTCGGCGAGGTGCGCGAGGCCAATTTCTGGATGCGCAACACCTATGTTTCGCTCGACATCCTGTTCGTCAACGCCGACGGCACGATCCACCGCATCGCCAAGGCGACCCAGCCGTTGTCGGATCGGCTGATTCCTTCCAGAGGACCGGTGCGAGCCGTGTTCGAGGTCGTTGCCGGTACCACCGACCGCCTCGGCATTCGCGTCGGGGACGTTCTCATCCACGAAATCTTTGCCAACACCGGCCGGTAGAGGCGGGTGGCGGCGTGCCTTTCGGCCCAATGGCCAAGGGCTTTTCGGTTTTCTTTCACCGATGGCGATGATATTGCAAACGCCGATAGGCAGGGCGGTTTTGCCACAGGCGGAGCGCGCCGGCGGCGCCTTCCGTCATGGCCTTGTCCGGCTTCGGGGTATAGCGCAGCCTGGTAGCGCATCTGCTTTGGGAGCAGAGGGTCGCAGGTTCAAATCCTGCTGCCCCGACCATCGGACCTGCCGGGTGAATCGAGGAGCGACGTGGGCATGAGCGCGAAAATCTACCGTCCGACCAAAACGGCCATGCAGTCGGGCCAGGCCAAGACCCATCTGTGGGTTCTGGATTTCGAGCCTGAGACGGCGCGCGCGGTCGAGCCTCTGATGGGCTGGACCTCTTCCACCGACATGCACAGCCAGGTGCGCCTGCGCTTCGAGACGCTGGACGAGGCGATCGACTATGCCCGCAAGAACGGCATCGCCTACCGCGTCATCGAGCCAAAGGAAAAGCACCGGGCGCGCGTGTCCTATTCGGACAATTTCCGCCACGACCGCCGGATGACCTGGACGCACTGAAGCCGCCCTTGCGGCTCTGGCCCCGTAGCTCAGCTGGACAGAGCACCGGCCTTCTAAGCCGATGGTCGCAGGTTCGAATCCTGCCGGGGTCGCCATGCACTTCGCCTTGCCCTTTTCCCGGCGGGGCGGTATCGCGGAACGACGCGCAAGGATGCAAGGCTTTCCATGACCAACGGCACCGGCAACGATACCCCGCGCCCCGATGAGGACGCGGAGCGCGCGCCGGAAGACGCCCCTTCGCCCGAAGGCGTCGCGGAGGCCGTGCCCGAGGATGCCACCCCTGAGAATGGGGGAGCGGATGAGCAGCCTTCGCAGGAAAATCCCGAGACAGAGACGCCGGCCGAGGATGCGCCTTCCCCGCAAGAGCCCCGGTTGACGGAAATGACAGACGCTGACGAACCGGCGGAGCAGGGCGTCGAAGAGGCAACGCATGTCGAAGAGGCAACGCATGCGGCCGCACCGGATGCGGATGTGCCTCCAGAAGATTTGCCTGATCCCGATGCGCCGGAAGCCGGCGCGGCAACGCCCCCCGAAGACGATTCCCCTCAGCCATCGCAGGACGATGTGATCCTCTCCTCCGGCGCCGCGCCGATGCAGGATGGGGCCGATGCGGCGCCGGGAAGGCAATCCCTCTGGGCGCGGATCGGCCATCCTCTCGGCCGGCTTGTCGACGGCCTTGCCGCATGGCGTCTTGTCGCCGTCCTTCTTCTCGGCCTTGTCGGCGCAATGACGCTGGCGCCGGGCTTCACCACCATACCGCCCATCGACCGCGATGAGCCGCGCTTTGCCCAGGCGAGCCGCCAGATGGTGCAGACCGGCGATTACCTCGACATCCGCCTCCAGGAAGAGGCCCGTCACAAGAAGCCGATTGGTATTTACTGGCTGCAGGCGATCACGCTGAACCTCATCGACGCGCCCGATCCGGCGCCGATCTGGATGTATCGGATTCCGTCGCTGATCGGGGCCTTCCTTGCCGGATTGCTGGTTTATTTCGCCGCCGGCCCGTTTGGCTCGAAACGCATTGCCTTCATGGCCGCGCTTCTGGTGACGACGACGATCCTGCTCGGGGTCGAGGCGCGTCTTGCCAAGACCGATGCGGTGCTCTTCGCGTTGACGACGCTGGCCATGGGCATTCTGTCGCGGGTGTTTCTGGCCGAGCGCGACAGCGAGGTGCCGGCCTGGCAGGCGGCGCTGTTCTGGACGGCCATTGGCCTCGGCGTTCTGGTCAAGGGGCCTGTGATCCTGATGATCACGGGCCTGACCGGGCTCTTCTTCGTCGTTCTGGCGCGCGACTACGGCAAGCTCAGGCGCCTGAGGGCGCTCTATGGCGTCATCTGGGCGCTGGCGCTCATCCTGCCCTGGTTCGTCGCCATCTGGGTGAAGACCGATGGCGCCTTCTTTGCCGAAGCCATCGGACGCGATTTCGTCGCCAAGCTGGGGCAGGGGCAGGAAAACCACTGGGGTCCGCCGGGTCTCTATCTGGCGGCATTCTTCCCGGCGGCTGGCTGGCCGCTGGCGCCCTTTGCCTTTCTCTCGCTTGCCTTTGCGTGGCGCATGCGCCGCGACCGCCAGACGCTGTTCCTGCTGTGCTGGCTGATACCGGCCTGGATCATCTTCGAGCTGGTGGCAACGAAGCTGCCGCATTACATCCTGCCGCTCTATCCGGCGCTGGCGATCCTGGCCGCGCGGGCCATCGAGCATGGCGGGCTCTCGTCCGGGCGGGCACGCACGATCTTTTCCCCCCTTCTGGCGCTGGTGCCGGTTGCGGTCGGTGTCGGCCTGCCGGCGCTGTTGTTCGTCATGCAGGGCGGCGTTCCGCTGCTTGGCGCGGCGCTGGGGCTTCTTGCGGCGGGCCTCGGCATTCTGGCCTGGCGTTTTCTGGCCGCGGGCGCGGCGAAGGCGGCGCTGGTCGTCGCGGTGGCATCGAGCGTTGTTCTCAGCCATGCCGGTTTCGGCTCGCTCCTGCCGGCGGCCCGCACCGTCTGGCTGACGCCGCGGCTGGTCGATGCGCTGGCAGCGGTTCAGTGCACCGATCCCCTGCTGGCGACCACCGGATACCGCGAGCCGAGCCTCGTCCTGATGACGCGCACCGATCTGGAAATGACCGACGGGGAGGGGGCCGCCCGCTTCCTTTCCGGCGAGGGATGCCGGGTCGCCTTTGTGGAAAGCCGCAGGCAGGCGGACTTCATTGCTGCCCTCGGCGAAGCGACGCCGCGCCTTGTCACCCGCGTCACCGGCATCAACATCAATGGCGGACGAGAGCTGGATATCGGCGTCTATGCCGTCGGCGAAACGGCGCAGTGAGGCTTTCCAGCGCTTTTCCTCGCCATCATTCTGGTCTAGACCGCCCGCGAAACGGCCAACGCGGCCAAACGACCTGCGAAAGACGCCCATGAGCGCTGACACTCCGGAAATTTCCGTCATCATCCCCTGCAAGGACGAAGCGGAAAACATCACCATCCTGATGGACGAGATCCGGGATGCGTTGCAGGGCCGCGCCTTCGAGGTCGTGGTGGTCGATGACGGATCGAGCGATGGCACGGGCGATGTCGTTCTGCGCCGCTTCGAGGCCGGCGAAACCTGGGCGCGGGCGGTGCGTCATGCGCGCTCGGCCGGACAGAGCTCGGCCGTGCGCACGGGCGTCTTTGCCGCGCGCGGCGCGATCCTCGTCACCATCGACGGCGACGGGCAGAACAACCCGGCCTTCATCCCCGAACTGGTCGACCGGCTGAAGGCAGGCGGTGCAAAGCTCGGCATGGTCGCCGGCCAGCGCCAGAAGCGCACCGACAGCCTTGCCAAGCGCTACGCCTCGCGTTTTGCCAACAAGCTGCGCGGCGCCATGCTGAAGGATCGGACCCGAGATTCCGGCTGCGGGCTGAAGGCGGTGCGCGCCGAAGTTTTCCGGGTGCTGCCCTATTTCGACGGCTGGCATCGATACATGGCGGCGCTGGTGCTGCGGGAAGGTTATGACATCGACCATCTCGACGTCACCGACCGGCCGCGTCGTTTCGGCGCCTCGAAATACGGCATTTTCGACCGCGCCTTGATCGGCGTGCTCGACCTCATCGGTGTCTGGTGGCTGCGCCGCCGCCGCAAGGTGGTGCCGCAGGTCAGCCCGATCACGCCAGCGGAGTGACGCTCATGTCCGCTTTCCTCGATTGGATGCACACCGTCTTCGTCGAGCAGTTCGACGTCTGGATCCTGCTCGGCTTCGTCGCCCAGGCGATGTTCATGATGCGCTTCATGGTGCAGTGGATCGCTTCCGAGCGGGTCGGGCGCTCCATCGTGCCGATCGCCTTCTGGTTCTTTTCCGTCGGCGGCGGCGTGCTTCTGCTGATCTATTCGATCCAGAGGCAGGATCCGGTCTACATCGCCGGCCAGGCGCTCGGGCTTCTGATCTATTTCCGCAATCTCTGGCTGATCTACAAGGAGCACCGGCGCTCCGCCCTTCCCGATGGCGGCAAGGGCGAAGCCTGATCCGGAGCGTCTTCAGCCGAAAGCCGCGCGAAAGGCCTGATCGAGATCGTCCATCAGGTCCTTCGGTTCCTCCAGGCCGATCTGGAGACGGATGACCGGTCCCGCGCTCCAGGGCGTTGCGGTGCGCGTCGGGCCAAGATTGGCGAGCGCTGCAAGGCTTTCGAAACCGCCCCAGGAAAAGCCGAGGCCGAAGATCTTCAGGCTGTCGAGCAGCCGGGCCGCCTGTTCCTTGCTGCCGGCAAGCTCGAAGCCGAAAAGCCCGCTCGCCCGCCCGCCGAAGTCGCGCTTCCAGATCGCATGGCCCGGATCGTCGGGAAGGGCAGGGTGCAGGACACGGGCGACATCGCTGCGCGCCTTCAGCCACTGCGCGATCTCAAGCGCATTCTTCTCATGCTCGGCAAGCCGAAGGCCCATGCTGCGCAGGCCGCGAAGGGTGAGGAAGATTTCTTCCGTTCCCGCCTGAAGGCCCATGTTGCGGTGGGTTTCCTTGAGCCGCGGCCAGACCCGCGCGGACGCGGCGACAGAGCCGATCAGCACATCCGCATGGCCGCCGAAATATTTCGTGCCGGCCTGGATCGAATAGTCGATGCCGTTGGGAACCGGCTTGTAGATCAGCGGCGTTGCCCAGGTGTTGTCGAGCATGGTGACGGCGCCGGCCTCGCGCGCCGCATCGACCAGAGCCGGGATGTCCGGCATCTCGAAGGTGTTGGACCCCGGCGCCTCGAGAAAGACGATGCCGACCTTGCCCTCGAACAGCGAACGGATATCGGCTCCGATCAACGGGTCATAATAGGTGATGCGCATGCCGAGCCGGGTCAGCGTCTCGTCGGCAAAGCGGCGCGTCGGCCAGTAGACATTGTCCGGAATGAGGATCTGGTCGCCCGGTTCCGCCGCCGCCAGGATCGGCAGCGTCACGGCGGCAAGGCCGGACGGAACGAGGACCGTTCCGGCAGCATCCTCCAGCGCCGTGATGGCATCGGTCAGGGCCTCGATCAGCGGTGTGTTGGTGAGGCCGTAGGAGTAGCGGCTGCTTGCGCGCCCTTCCATGGCGGCGGTGTTTTCAAACAGCACCGTGGAGGCGCGGATGACCGGCGGATTGACGAAGCCGAAATGCTCATCCGGGTTGCGGCCCAGATGCGCCAGCTGCGTCTTGAGGGCCTTTGTCTTCGGGTCGAAACGCGCCATGTCGCCTCCTGTCTTTACCGTGATTCCTGTTGCACGATTTTTTGCTTACGACAAACGTCGAATAAAGACTTGACCTTACGGCGGGAATGTCCTGTGATGCCTCCCGGCTGACGGTCGGGGGAGATGAAAGCCGTACAAAGATGACGGCTAAACACCGGCCCGGTCTGCCATCGAAAATCAACAGGGAAACAGAGAAGGCTCCGATCCATGAAGAAAGTCATCCTGCCGGTCGCACTCGGCGTTGCTATGGGTGTGTCCGCGACGGCAGCGTCCGCGACGACTCTGGAAGACGTCCAGGCCAAGGGCTTCGTCCAGTGCGGCGTGAGCCAGGGCCTGCCGGGCTTTTCCAACCCCGACAGCGCGGGTGCCTGGTCCGGTCTTGACGTCGACTACTGCCGTGCGGTCGCTGCTGCGATCTTCGGCGATGCCGAAGCCGTCCGCTTCACGCCGCTTTCGGCCAAGGAGCGTTTCACCGCGCTTCAGTCGGGCGAAGTCGACATCCTGTCGCGCAACACCACCTGGACCATGTCCCGCGACACCCAGCTCGGCCTGAACTTTGCCGGCGTCACCTATTACGACGGTCAGGGCTTCATGGTCCGCGAGTCGCTGGGCGTGACCTCGGCTCTCGAGCTCTCGGGCGCTGCCGTTTGCACCAACACCGGCACCACCACCGAGCTGAACGTCGCCGACTTCTTCCGTGCGCACAACATGGAATACCAGATTGTCGCGTTCGAGAAGGCGGACGAGGTCGTTCAGGCCTATGACGCCGGTCGCTGCGACATCTACACCACCGACGCTTCGGGCCTCTATGCCCAGCGCCTCAAGCTGACGAACCCGGGCGAGCATATCGTTCTTCCCGAGATCATCTCCAAGGAGCCGCTCGGCCCGGTCGTCCGTCAGGGTGACGAGCAGTGGTTCGACATCGCCCGCTGGGTCATCATCGCCCTCGTGAACGCCGAAGAGCTCGGTGTCACCCAGGCGAACGTCCAGGAGATGCTGACCTCGGAGAACCCGGAAGTGCGTCGTCTGCTCGGCGTCGAGGGCGCCTTCGGTGAGGGCATCGGCATTTCCAACCAGTGGGCGCTGAACGCGATCACTGCGGTCGGCAACTACGGTGAGGTCTTCGCCCGCAACGTCGGTCCGGAAACCGAGCTTGGTATTGCCCGCGGCGTCAACGCGCTGTGGACCGAAGGCGGC
>JAGRKQ010000061.1 GCA_020442235.1 Hyphomicrobiaceae bacterium
CATCATCGGCACCGGCAGGACGCGCGCCGAGGGGCCGCCGATATACTTGTAGAACGGCAGGCCGGCGCTTTCCGCTGCCGCCTTGGCCACCGCCATGGACACGCCGAGAATGGCGTTGGCGCCGATGCGGCCCTTGTTGGCGGTGCCGTCGAGTTCGATCATCGTCTCGTCGATCTCGATCTGATCTTCCGCATCAAGGCCGAGGATCGCTTCGCAGATCTCGGAATTGACCGCTTCCACGGCCTTCTCGACGCCCTTGCCGAGATAGCGTGCGCCGCCGTCGCGCAGTTCCACCGCCTCATGCGCGCCTGTGGAGGCACCGGAAGGAACGGCGGCGCGGCCGAAGGAGCCGTCCTCCAGAAGCACATCGACCTCGACCGTGGGGTTGCCACGGCTGTCGAGGATTTCGCGTGCGGTCACATCGATGATAGCGGTCATGTCCGGCTCCGGCGTTGTTACCCGTGCTATGACAGGCGTTCCATTCTGCGGCGCTTCTAGCGAAGGATCGCCGCACTGGAAAGCCTGAAGCGCCGGCAAGGTTGACGCAGCGGCGGGGAAACTGGGGAGAAGGATGACGCGGCTCATCATCACCAATGGCGACGCGACCGTGCCGATCATGGAGGCCGCTGGCCTGACGCAGGGCGCCCGGCTCTGCATCTGGCGCGACATCCTGCATGAAGGTCCTCTGCCGGATGTGGATCGGGCGGGCTTCCTCGATGCGAGGGCTGCCTTTCTTGCCGCGCGCATGGGGTTGCCGGAAGCGCCGCTGCGGGCGAGCCTGGAATCCCGTGAAGAGATGCTCGGTGACCTCGACCGTTACAGTCAGGTCGAGATCTGGCTTGAGCATGATCTCTACGATCAGCTTCAGCTGCTGGAAATTCTCAGCGTCATTGGCGATGGCATCCGCTCCGCCCCCGTCGCCCATGTCGCCGCACCCGAACATCTTGGGCTGATGACGCCGGATCGCATGAAGGCCATGACCCATCATGCCATCCGCATGGATCAGACGCACATCGACCTTGCACGCCGCGTCTTTGCCGCGCTGACCGCCGAAACGCCTGAAAGCGTTGCCGCTCTTGTCGGGGAAGAGGACCACTGGCCCCTGCCCTTCCTGAAGGACGCACTCAGGCGCTTTCTCGATGAATTGCCCGATGCCACCGGCATCAACCGTACCGAGCGCCTGGCGCTTTATGGCATCAAGGCCGGCCATGGAACGCCGGGCCGGCTTTTCGCCTTCGTCAACGAGACAGACGATCCGGCCTTTCTCGGCGACACCAGCTTCTTTGAAGTGCTGGAGGGACTGGCGCGCTGCGCGGCGCCACTGGTGGCGGGGCTGGACATTCCCTTTTCCAACGCACTGTTCGAGGATGACGACAGCTACCGCGCCTTTGTGCGGCAGGCCGGGCTTGCGGTGACGCCCTTCGGCCAGTCCGTTCTCGATGGCACGGCCGATGCCGTCGCCGAAAACGGCATCGCACGCTGGTGGGGCGGAACGAAGCTCACCGGTCATGAATGCTGGCGGTTCGATGCCGCAACGGATCGGCTGTTCCGAGCCTGATCGGAGAGCCGAAGCGAGGGCCAAACCATCACCACAGAAAAGGAGACCGGAATGGTCCAGGGAAGATGCGAATGCGGCAAGGTTCGCTTTGAAGCCCCTTCGGTGCGCGAGACGGTCACCGTGTGCCATTGCAGTCAGTGCCGGCGCACCAGCGGCCATCTCTGGGCCTCGACGCACGCCCCGTTCAAGGAGCTTTCGTTTTTCGAAAGCGAGGGGCTGGAATGGTATGCCTCCTCCAGCTTTGCGAAACGGGGCTTCTGCAAGTTCTGCGGATCGAGCCTCTTCTATCGGATGAACGACGAGGAAGGCATCGGGATTGCCGCCGGCTGTCTTGAAAGCCCCACCGGCCTCAGGATCGGCAAGCACATCTTCGTGTCGGGCAAGGGCGATTATTACGCCATCGGCGATGATGCACCGCAGATCGAGACCTTCTGACCGGGGTCAGTTCAGCCCCTTCACCGCGCGGTCGATGGCCTGGAGACCGGAAAGCAGACGTTCCATTTCGGCGAGCGGAACCATGTTCGGGCCGTCCGAAGGGGCATTGTCCGGGTCCTCATGGGTCTCGATGAACAGCCCGGCAACGCCGACCGCAATCGCAGCGCGCGCCAGCGGCGGCACCATGGTGCGGTCGCCGCCCGAAGACGTGCCCTGTCCGCTTGGCTGCTGCACCGAATGGGTGGCATCGAAGATCACCGGAGCGCCGGTTGCGGCCATCTGCGGCAGACCGCGCATGTCCACCACCAGCGTGTTGTAACCAAAGCTGGAGCCGCGCTCGGTCAGGAGCACCTGCGTGTTGCCGCTGTCGGTGATCTTGGCGGCGACGTTCTTCATGTCCCAGGGCGCCAGAAACTGGCCCTTCTTGACATTGACCACGCGGCCGGTCTGCGCCGCTGCAATCAGAAGATCGGTCTGCCGGCACAGAAACGCCGGGATCTGGAGAATATCGACCGCCTCGGCAACGGTGGCGCACTGGCCGGCTTCATGCACATCGGTGAGCACCGGAACACTGAGTTCCTTGCGGATGTCGGCAAAGACCGGCAGCGCGCCGTCGAGACCGATACCGCGCTTGCCGGAAAGGCTTGTGCGGTTGGCCTTGTCGAAGCTGGACTTGTAGACGAAGCCGATCCCGAGCCGCGCGCAGATCTCCTTGAGGGCACCCGCCATGTCGAAGGCATGCTGGCGGCTTTCCATCTGGCACGGGCCGGCAATCAGCGAGAACGGCGCGGCCTGATCGAAGACGGCATCGCCGACGACGACACGGGTATCGGGTGCGCTCACTTGTGCGCCTCCTCAAAGGCCAGAATGAAGGAAAAGTCGGCGCTGGCATCGACGACGAGCCGGCCGGCCCGCATCGCATGGGAGAGCCCGGCGGCCTCGGCACGGGCCTTGATCGCCTCAAGATCAGGCACCGTCACGACGGCAGCAAGAAGGCGTGGCCCACGCTCGCTGTGCCCTGCCGTGCCGAGAAAGGCCGCTTCGCCCGCAGCGCCGAGAATGTCGAGATCGGGCCCCTCGTCGAGGTCGAAGGAAAGCCCCAGCGACGACGCGCGCGGATCGCGGTCCGAAAGCCCGGTCTGGAGGAGATACTGAAAATCGGTCGGATTGGTCTCGCCGAGAATGACCCGGCTCAACCCCGTCGCACCGTTTGGGTGGCGGGTGCGCTCTTCGGAGAAGAGAATGTCGGCCGCCAGATGCTCGCAGGCAAAGACGGTGAAGTCCGCCGAGCGATCATCGCGTGCAAAGGCAAGCCGCACGCCGATCTGGCGTTCGGTGCCGTCTGCGAGCGTCTGCGGGCGGCGAAAATCGAGGATCGGCCCGCCATCGAGCCCCGCCGCGGCAAAGGATTGGCGCGCCTCGTCGGCATTGGCCGATTTCACCGCCAGCATCGCCCCGCCCCGCCCCTGGCGGAAGCGGAAGGCATCCTGCCGGCGACAGAAGTCGTTGCCCTTGACGACCGCCTCGCGCACTTCGTCGCGCGACAGGACGGCCAGCGGCTCCAGATAGGTGCCGTCGGCAAACATCACGCAGGCATTGCCGGTGCCGAAGGGATGGCGCGCATCGGCCTGCACGGCAAAGCCGAGCGCTTCCAGATGCGCCCGCGCCGCCGCCAGGCGGTCGACGCAGATGACGAGATGATCGATACCGCGTGTTCTCATCGCAAGATCCTACACCAGACGCGACTGATGGATCGCCGCTTCGATGAAGGACGCAAACAGCGGATGCGGCTCGAAGGGGCGCGATTTCAGTTCCGGGTGATACTGGACGCCGATGAACCAGGGGTGATCGGCCAGTTCCACCGTCTCCGGCAACAGGCCGTCCGGCGACAGGCCCGCCATCTGCATGCCGCAGGCTTCCAGCCGGCTGCGATAGGCGACGTTGACCTCGTAGCGGTGACGATGCCGTTCGGAGATGTCGGTGGAGCCGTAGATTTCGGCGATCTTCGATCCGGGCTCCAGCCGGGCCTTGTAGGCTCCGAGCCGCATCGTGCCGCCGAGGTCGCCCTGCTGATTGCGCGTTTCCAGTTCGTTGCCCTTCAGCCATTCCGTCATCAGGCCGACGACATGCTCGCCCCGCCCGCCATGATCGTCGAACTCGGAAGATGTCGCATCGCCGATGCCAACCAGAGACCGGCAGGCCTCGATCACTGCCATCTGCATGCCGAAGCAGATGCCGAAATAAGGAACGCGCTGCTCGCGGGCAAAGCCGGCCGCGCGGATCTTGCCTTCCGTTCCGCGCTCGCCGAAACCGCCGGGAACCAGAATGCCGTGGACATGCTCCAGAAACGGCGTCGGGTCCTCGTTCTCGAAGATGGCGGCATCGATCCAGTCGATGTTGACCTTCACCCGGTTGGCGATGCCGCCGTGATAGAGCGCCTCGATCAGCGACTTGTAGCTGTCCTTCAGCTCCACATATTTGCCGACGACGGCGATGGTGACCTCGCCTTCCGGCTCATGAATGCGCCGGCTGATTTCCTCCCAGCGCGAAAGGTCGAGCGGACGTTCTTCCTGCAACGCAAAGGCGGCCAGAACCTCCCGGTCGAGCCCGTCGCGATGATAGGCGAGCGGCACGTCGTAGATCGAACCGACATCCAGCGCCGGGATGACGGCGCTTTCGCGCACATTGCAGAACAGCGCCAGCTTGCGCTTCTCGTTCGGGGGAATCGGACGATCGCAGCGCACCAGAAGCACATCCGGCTGGATGCCGATGGAGCGCAGTTCCTTCACCGAATGCTGCGTCGG
>JAGRKQ010000062.1:0-8739 GCA_020442235.1 Hyphomicrobiaceae bacterium
ACCGTCGGCTGGATCGCGCAGTGGAAGGAAATGGTGGAAGATCCCGAGCAGCGCATCGGTCGTCCGCGCCAGCTTTACACCGGCGCGACCCGGCGCGACTACGTGCCGATCTCCCGCCGCACCTGATCCGGTTCGGTGAGACCAGAAAACAAGAGCGGGCGCCCTCGAGGCGCCCGTTTCTTTTGGCCATCAGGAACGCTTCGTACCAATCAGGGCTTTGAGGATCGTGCCGTCTCGATCACATGGCGGGCGGCCCGGTCGGCAGCCTTTTCTCCGTCGCCGGTCAGCCGCGCACGCACTTCCTGCATTGAGGCGACGAGCGCCGCGCGTTCCGGCGTTTCCTGAAGGAAAAGCAGCATCTGGCGGGCGAGGATGTCGCCGCGCGCCATTTCACCGAGGAACTCGCGCAGCACCGGCCGCTCCAGGATGTAATTGGGCAGCGAAATCGTCCAGACCTTGACGAGGAAACGCAGCGCCCGCGCCAGAGGATCGAGTTTGTAGAAGATGACGGTCGGCACGCCGGCAACGGCAAGTTCCAGCCCGACCGTTCCGGACGCAGCCAGCGCGGCATGTGCCGAGCGGAAGGCCGCGCGCTTTTCATCCTCGCCCCGCACGACCCGCACGGCCTGCGGCCAGTCGGCGGTCATGGCCTCCAGCGCGTCGGCAAGATGCGACACGGCCGGAAGGGTGACGTCGACCTCCATGCCGAGCGCGTCGAGTTCACCCAGAACATCGCGCAGGATCGGCATGTGGCGGCTGATTTCCCCGGTCCGGCTGCCGGGCAGGATGAGAAGTTTCGCCGGTCCATCGGCAAGCGCCCTGCGTTCCCCCGGTGCGGGCGCCAGCGCATCCATGCGGTCGGCAAGTGGATGGCCGACATAATGCGTTTCCGGCCCGCCCAGACGACGGTGCACTTCCGGCTCGAAAGGAAGGATCGCCAGCAGGCGGTCGACATAGGCCCGCATCTTCGCCGCGCGTCCCGGCCGCCAGGCCCAGACGGTCGGGGAAACCCAGGCAAGAATCGGAATTTCCGGCGCTTCCTGCCGCACGCGGCGTGCAACGCGGTGGGTGAAATCGGGGCTGTCGATGGCCACGACAATATCGGGCTTCGACGCAAGGATCGCATCGCCGGTCTGGCGGATACGCTTCAGAAGCGTCGGCAGGCGCTGAATCACCGGCAGAATGCCCATGACCGAGGTGTCGGAGAGCGGAAACAGCGAGGTGATCCCCCGCGCCTGCAATTGCGGCCCCGCAACGCCCTCAAAGGTGACGGCATCGCCCAGCATGGCCTTCAGGGAATCGACCAGTGGCCCGGCCAGCTGATCGCCTGATTCCTCGCCAATCAGAAGAAAGACGCGCAAGGGTGCCTCAGTCGCCATCACGCGCCCTCCATATCCTCTTGCGTCACGCCGAGGATGAAGATCCCGGCATCATTGGCAGCCTGAAGCGTGCCGGCCCGGTCGGCAAGAAAGACATGGCCGGCTTCCAGTGCGATCCCCTCAAGCCCGGCCCGCGCTGCCTTTTCCACCGTTCGCGGCCCGATGGTCGGAACGTCGAAACGCATGTCCTGTCCGGGCCGAAGTCTTTTGGCGAGCACGCCATGGCGTTTGCGGCTGGTGGTGAACTTGTTGCGTTGGCGCAGCTCCGCGACGCGATCGAGAAGACCGTCCGTTCCCTCCGGGCCTTCCAGACCGACAAGACGCCCGTTCACCGATATGGCCGCCTGACCAAGATCGATCTGCCCGGCAACGCCGGCACCGCGGCAGGCCGTTACAAGATCTTCCCGCGCCTCGGGGCTGACGGCGACCGACCCGAGAAGGCCCTCGCGGCAGAGCAGCGATGGCGCAACCTCATGCGCGCCCAGAAGGCGATAGCCCCGCCCCTCGAAATACCGCGCGATCTTGCCGAGAACGCTTTCATCGCCCCCGGCCATCAGCTTGACGATTTTCGGCAGGGCCATGACGGCGCCGGCATCGAGGCGAATGGCGGAAAGGTCCGGCCGTTTGGCTATACCGCCGACCAGCGTCAGGGTTTGCGCTCCGGATTTGTCCAGCAGCTTGTTGAGGGTTCCAAGCGCGCCCCAGGCGACACGCTCTGCCTGATGAGACGGAAAGTCGGCCGGATCGGCTTCATCGCCGAGACAGATGACGAAAACCTCGATGCCGTTTTCCTGCGCCGCGCGCGCGACATCGATGGGAACCTTGCCGTTGCCAGCAAGGATCGTCAGCTTGTTGTCGGAAAGGATCGGGCCGTCGGCCATGGCCGCTGCCCGCCTGTCAGTCGTTGCCGGAGCCGCCACGCGGCATGCTGATGCGACGGTCGGAGGCGTTGCGGATGAACTCCACAATCTCCATCACCACCGAAGACGAGCCGAAGAGGTTGGCGACATCCTCGACGCGTTCCTGAAGCGTGCCCTCTTCAGAGAAGAGCATCCGGTAGGCGCGGCGCAGCATGTTGATCTCTTCGCGATCGAAACCGCGCCGGCGCAGGCCGACGAGGTTAAGCCCGCTCAGGCCACCGCGATTGCCCGTCACCATGCCATAGGGAATGACATCATATTCGCTGCCGCTGAGCCCGCCGATGAAAGCGTGCTGCCCGACGCGGATGAACTGATGCGCGCCGGATCCACCGCCGAAGATGACGAAATCGCCGATGGTGCAGTGGCCGGCAATCATCACATTGTTGGCGAGGATGACGTGATTGCCGATCACGCAGTCATGCGCCACATGCGAGGAGGCCATGAACAGGCCGTCATCGCCGACCGTGGTCAGAAGCCCGCCGCCTTCCGTGCCGCCTTGCATGGTGACGTGTTCACGGATCTGGTTGCGCTTGCCGATGACAAGCTCGCTTTCCTCGCCGTGGAACTTCAGGTCCTGCGGACGGTGCCCGAGGGAGGCAAAGGGGAAAACCCGCGTATCCTCACCGATGCTCGTCTTCCCGGTGACGACGACATGGCTTTCCAGCCGCACCCGATCAGCCAGCTTCACATGAGCGCCGACGATCGAGTAAGGGCCGATATAGACATCCGCGCCGAGAGACGCGCCGTCCTCGACGATGGCGGTCGGATGAATGGTGGTCATAGGGCGACCTCGCCGCGGTCGGAAATCATCGCGCTGATCTCGGCTTCGGCGACCTTCTCGCCGTCGACCATGGCGACAGCCATATATTTCCACAGCTTGCCACGGCTCTTCAGCTTGGTCACATGCAGCTCCAGTCGGTCGCCCGGCACGACGGGCTTGCGGAACTTCGCCCCGTCAATGGTCAGAAAGAACACCGAACGCGGTCCGCTCGATGGGTCCTC
This sequence comes from Hyphomicrobiaceae bacterium, assembly GCA_020442235.1. Classification (GTDB taxonomy): domain Bacteria; phylum Pseudomonadota; class Alphaproteobacteria; order Rhizobiales; family MH13; genus JAGRKQ01. The sequence goes on from JAGRKQ010000062.1 coordinate 3,302, forward strand.
ATTGGCCGAAATGCAAAGAACGCCGGCGGTCTGCGCCATCGCTTCAATGATGAGCACGCCGGGCATGATCGGCTGACCGGGAAAATGGCCGGTGAAATGCGGCTCATTGAAGGTCACGTTCTTGATGCCGATGGCCGACTTGTCCGCGTCCATGTCGATCACGCGATCGACGAGCAGGAAGGGATAGCGGTGCGGCAGAAGCTCAAGGATCTGCTGGATTTCAGCCGTGCGCAGTTCGCGTTTCTCTTCGCTCACGAGTGCCCCCTCAACTTTTCCCTCGGATGGCCTTGCCTTCGGCAAGACGCTTCAGCGCGGCCACTTCCCGCAGCGCAATGCGCGCCGGCCGCGCCGGTGTTCCGGCCCAGTCCTCGCCCGGCGGAACCGACGAAGCCACATTCGACGACCCTGCGATGCGGGCCCCCTGCCCGATCGTCACATGACCGTTGATGCCGACGCCGCCGCCCAGAACGACATAGTCCTGAAGGATGGCCGATCCGGCGATGCCGACATTGCCGCAAATGAAGCAGTGCCGGCCGATGGTCACGTTGTGGCCGATCTGAACGAGGTTGTCGATCTTGGTGCCTTCGCCAACCACCGTATCGCGGTTCGCACCGCGGTCGATGCAGGAATTGGCGCCGATTTCGACCCTGTCCTGAATGATGACGCGGCCCACCTGCGGGATCTTGCGGTGGCCGGCCATGCCCGGCGCAAAGCCGAAGCCGTCCGAACCGATGCGCGCGCCGGCATGCACGATGACATCATTGCCGAGAAGCGCGTGCTGGACAGTCGCCTGCGGGCCGATATGGCCATTGCGGCCGATCTGCACATCGTGCCCGATCACCGCCCCGGCGGAAATAATGCTGCCGGCGCCGATCCCCGCACGCGGCCCGATCACTGCTCCCGGTTCGACAACAACGCCCTCTTCAAGCTGAGCGGTTGCATCGACAATCGCTCCGGCAGGAATGGGCGCGCCGCCGAAAGCCCCCCGCAACCGGATGCCATCGGGATAGAACACCCCGGACAGCACGGCGAAGGCCCCATAAGGGTCGGGCGTCACGATCAGCGTCACGCTTTCCGGCGCCCGCGCCACATGTTTGGGGCTGATCAGCACCGCCCCGGCCCCGGTCGATTCCAGATGCTTCAGGTAGCGGGTGTTCTCGATGAAGGAGAGATCGCGCGCGCCCGCGTCTTCCACCGGCGCCAGACCGTCGAGCTCATGGGTTTCATCGACGCCCGGTGCGAGCCGCAGCTCCGCCTGAACCTGACGTGCGAGTGCGCCCAGCGACATCGCCTTCGGCGCCGGAAAGAAACGGGGACTGCTCATGATCGGATACCCTGACGCAAGAGCGGGGCCCGTCGGGCCCCGCGTCCTTCGCGTTCTGACTTTAGAACTGCGTACCGCCGGAGAAGCGGAACACCTGCGTGCGGTCCGAATCCGCCTTGTTGATGACATAGGCAAAGTCACCACGCAGCGGGCCGAAGGGCGAGTTCCAGATGATCGACGCACCGACCGAGCTCCGGATGGTGGAATCGTCGTCGATGGCCGCCGCACCAAGAAGGGCCGTCGCTTGATCGGACACTTCGAAGAGCGTTCCGGCGTCGGCGAAGAGCGCGCCGCGGAAACCCAGCTCCGGCGGCAGACCCCAGATCGGGAACACCACTTCGGCGGTTGCGCCGGCATAGATCGTGCCGCCAAGCGCATCGCCGGTGGTGCGGTCACGCGGACCGATGCCGGAGGGCTCGAAGCCACGCACCAGGTCGCCACCGCGGAAGAAGGTGTCGAACATGCGCAGATCCGAAGAATCCCAGCTGAAGATATGGCCGCCCTGCACCCGCAGCATGCCGATGATGTCGAGCTGCGTGGAAAGCGAGCGATAGGCCCGCACATCCGCCTGGGTGCGGATGAAGTTCACGTCGCCACCAAAGCCGGCAAAATCCTGCGACAGCTGGGCGTAGATGCCCGAGCGCGGCTGACGGTTGGAGTCCAGCGTGTTGTAGGTCAGCGTCCAGCCGGTCGAAATCGTCAGCGCCTCACCGGCGGCCGCGCGGATGGCCAGCGAGATGTTGGAATAGCACGGATGCGTCAGGAGATCGGCGCCAGCCGGGCAGCTCGACGGCCGCGGGATGGTGATTTCCTGATTCTGTGCCCCGGCGCGCAGCTGCAGCGTCAGGTTCTGCGTCAGCGGAATGCCGAAGCGGATCTGGCCGCCGATCACATCGCTTTCATAGGACGTGTAGCTGTTGTCGCCGGTCACGCGGCGGAACAGATCGAAGCCGAAGGAAAGACGCCGGCCCATGAAATAGGGCTCGGTGAAGCCGAAGTCGAAGGACCGGCGGCTTTCGCCGCCACCGACGACGACGCGCACATACTGGCCACGGCCGAGGAAGTTGCGCTCCGTCACGGAGATGTCGCCGATGACGCCGTCGGTGGTCGAATAGCCGACACCGAAGGAGAACTCGCCGGTCGCCTTTTCCACGACATTGACGTTGATGACGACACGATCCGGCGCCGAACCCGGCTCGGTGGTGATGCGCACCTCGTCGAAGAAGTTCAGCTGCTCCAGACGCCGCTTGGCGCGGTCGACCAGCACGCGGTTGAAGGCATCGCCCTCGGCAAGATCGAACTCGCGGCGGATGACATATTCGCGCGTGCGGTGATTGCCGGTGATGTTGATGCGCTCGACATAGACCCGCGGGCCTTCATCGATGAAATAGGTGATGTCGATCGTCTGCTCGGCGAAGTTGCGATCGCCACGCGGACGGACCTGGGCGAAGGCATAGCCGAAACGCGCCACCTCGATGGTCAGGTTCTCGATGGAACGGTCGACCGCATCGGCGTTGTAGGTGTCGCCTTCGTCGGTCTCCAGAACGTCGCGCAGAGCTTCGGTATCGATTTCGCGCAGCGACGAATCGATGTTGATCGAGCCGAAGGTGTAGCGTTCGCCCTCGTCCACCGTGAAGGTGACGTAGAAGACGTTCTGTTCTTCATCGAGCTCGGCCACGGCCGAGATGATGCGGAAATCGGCATAGCCTTCCGACAGATAGAAGCGGCGCAGACGCTCCTGATCGGCGTTCAGGCGGTCCGGATCATAGATGTCGTTCGACTGCAGGAAGGAGAGGATATTGGACTGCGCGGTCTGGATGATGTCGCGCAGCTTGCCATCCGAGAAGGCACGGTTGCCGATGAAGGTGATACGGGAAACCGAGGTCTTGGGGCCCTCGGTGATCTCGAACACGACGTCGACGCGGTTGCCTTCCAGCTGGATGATCTTCGGTTCGACATGCGCCGTGAAGCGGCCCGAACGACGATAGGCCTCCAGCACGCGCTGGGTGTCATTCTGAAGCCGCGCCTCGGTCAGAACCGCACGCGAGCGAGACTGGACCACCGCACTGAGGGTCGCGTCGTCGAGGCGCCGGTTCCCTTCAAAGGCGATGTTGCGGATGATCGGGTTCTCGGCGACCGTGACGACGAGCACGGAACCGCGGCGCTCCATGCGCACATCGGAGAAAAGCCCGGTGTCGAACAGGGCTTTCAGGCTCTCGTTGAGATCGCCGGCATCGACGTTGTCGCCGGGAGAAACCGTCAGGTAGGAGCGAACCGTCGCGGCTTCCACGCGCTGGTTGCCGACCACCTGAACGGAGGTGATCACGGCTGCATGCGCATTCGACGCTGCGGCAAGGCCTAGCCCCACCAGCATCAGAACCGCAACGATCAGTCGGGATGCAAAGCCCCCACGCGCCATCTGCAAGGCTGTCATACGTTCTTACCTTGTTTCGTCACGCCGGGCTTGTTTGCGCCCGATCTCTTTGACGTCCCCGAACCCGGTCGCAAAAATGCGCCCTCGTCTCCACTTTTGAACGCCATCGCCTGCGGTTTTACAGGCTTTAAGCGCACACGCAAGCCATTGGCGTGCAATGCAATGCATTTGCGGCAAGCCGTTGCATTGCGATCACGCTGTCCCCACTCAGGAGGCCAGTAAATGCACGATATCGTTAAAAGTTGCGAACACCATCAGCGCCAAAATCGCAGCCATTCCAAAGCGGAAACCGATTTCCTGCGCCTTGTCGCTCAAGGGCCGGCCACGGATCGCCTCGATGGCGTAGTAGACGAGATGTCCCCCGTCCAGAAGCGGCACCGGGAACAGGTTGATGAGCCCGATCGAGACGGAGATGAGTGCGGCAAGCTGTAGCAGCGCCCCGATTCCCAGTGTGGCGACGTCCCCGGAGACTTTGGCCACCCGAATCGGCCCGGAAAGCTGATCGGCCGACTCACGCCCGACGATCACCTTGCCGAGATAAGAGAGCGTCGACTTGGCGACGAACCAGGTCTGGTCGACAGCGCGATAGACCGCCTGCGGCAGGGTGTAATCGCGCACGACCACATCCCCCTCGCGCGGCCGGTGCACCACGCCGATGAGGCCCACCCGTTGCACATTGCCGAAACTGTCGCGCACTTCCTCGCGCAGCGGCGTGATCGTCAGGGCCAGGCGTTCGCCATCCCGCTCCACCACAATGGGCATGGCGACATCGGCATTGAGCGCAACGATGCGCGGCACGTCGGCAAAAACCTCTATGGGGCTTCCGTTGATTTCCACGATGATGTCGCCGGGAAGAATGCCGGCAATTTCGGCCGCAGAATCGGCGCGCACCTCATCGACGCGCGCGGGCGAGACCGTCTCGCCGATGGTGGCGAAAACCCCGGTGAAGATGACGATGGCCAGGATGAAATTGGCAATCGGACCAGCCGCAACGATGGCCGCGCGTTTGCCGACGCTCTGCCCTTCCATGGTGCGCGAATAGGTCTCGCGGTCATAGCTCTTGAGTGCATCGCGGTCCGGCGCGCTGGCGGCATTCTCGTCACCGAGAAATTTCACATATCCGCCAAGCGGAATCAGCGACAGGCGCCAGCGTGTGCCCTGCCGGTCGTTGAAGCCGGCGATTTCCGGACCGAAGCCGATGGAAAAGGTCTTCACCTCGACCCCGCACCAGCGGCCGACGAGGAAATGCCCCAGTTCGTGAAAGAAGACGATGATCGTCAGCACGAACAGGAACGGCACGATGGTTCCGATGGTCAGAGTGCCGATGCTGGCCAGAATATCCATGCCGTAAGCCTTGTGATCTCTGCGGCGGTGTAACCGCGCCGCACCCTTCCGCCGTGTCCGCCGCCAGCACTACCAGTCGAGGAGCCCCGCGGCCACCTGATCGAAGCCGCGATGCGCGCCTCCAACCAGAACACCGACAACAGCGGCAAAAACGAGGCCGTCCACCCGGTCCATGAAGCCCCCATGCCCCGGAATCAGCGAGCCGGAGTCCTTGACCGCGAACCGCCGCTTCACGCTCGATTCAAACAGATCCCCCGCCTGCGAGGCGACGGTCAGCAAAAGGGCGATTCCCGCCAGCGCCAGAACCGAACGCCCTGTGAAGACCGCAAACAGGGC
>JAGRKQ010000062.1:8810-11630 GCA_020442235.1 Hyphomicrobiaceae bacterium
TGGGACCGCCCATGGCCCGCCCGCCGAAATAGGCCGCGATGTCGGTCATCCAGACGATGAGAAAAATCAGAACGATAGCCTCGAAGCCGGGGGCGGCCTTTCCCAGGATCAGAACGAGCGCGCCGCCCAGCGCGCCCGCATAGAAAATGCCGGCCACCCACCAGCGTCCGGGCGCCGCGATGACTGCAAGCAGGACGGCCAGTGCGGCAATTCCGGCTCCGATGAGCACGCTCTGCGCACCATCAAGAACCAGTGCGATGAGAATGACATAGGCAAAGACAAGCGCCGCGCCGGCGGCAAGAAGCGGCGTCTTCGTGCATCCCGTCATGCGCATCCACTCGATGGCAACGAGGACGCTGAGAAGGGCGACGAGAAGCGCGGCCACAAGACCGCCGGTCCAGGCAGCAAACAACGCCAGAGGCGCCAGAACGAGTGCCGAAAGGACGCGCTTGGCGAGTTCGCTCACGCGTGCTTCTCCCGCGCAGGCACATCCTTGGCAAGCGGATCGGGAGCCGCCTCTTCCGGCCGGCCACCGAATCGGCGGTCCCTGGAACGGAAGATTTCCACCGCTTCGCGGAGATGTTCGGCGCAAAAGTCCGGCCACAGCACGGGCAGGAACACCAGTTCCGCATAAGCGCCCTGCCACAACAGGAAGTTTGAGAGCCTCTGCTCGCCGCTCGTGCGGATGATGAGGTCCGGGTCGGGGATGCCGCTCGTATCGAGCGCGGCAGCAAAGAGTTCCTCGGTGATCGCCGAAGGCGCCACATCGCCCTTGAGCGCCAGCTCCGCCATGCGCCGCGCCGCACGCACGATCTCGTCGCGCGCGCCATAATTGAAGGCGACCTGGAGAATGAGGCCCTGATTGTCCGCCGTCTTGCTCTCGGCTTCATGGATCAGTGCGGCAATATCCTCCGGCACGCCCTCTTCCGCGCCAATGATGCGCACACGGACGCCCTTGGCATGCAGCCGCGCAAGATCGGAACGGATGAAGAGACGGATCAGCCGCATGAGGTCGGAAACCTCGCCGGCCGGCCGTGACCAGTTTTCCGAGCTGAAACTGAACAGCGTCAGGCAGGCAATGCCTTCATTGCCGGCCGCTTCGACGACGCGGCGCACCGCCTCCACACCCCGCCGATGCCCTTCCGCACGCGGCAGATGCCGCTTCGCCGCCCAGCGGCCATTGCCGTCCATGATGATGGCAACGTGCTGCGGGCACGGTGCTGCATGAGCATCGCCGCTTGGATCGGACGAATCGGTCGGCGTCATGAGAGGCCTTTCCCGAACGGGGCTTCAGATCTGGGTGATCTCGGCTTCCTTGGATGCAAGCATCCGGTCGACCTCGGCCACCATGTCATCGGTCAGCTTCTGCACCTGATCGGAAAGCTGACGCTGCATGTCTTCGGAAAGGCCGTCCTTTTCAGCCTTCTTGATGGCATCCATACCATCACGGCGCACATGGCGCACAGCGACGCGCGCCTGCTCGGCATATTTATGCGCGACCTTCACCAGTTCCTGACGGCGTTCGGCATTGAGTTCGGGAATGGGCAGGCGGATGGAAACGCCCTCCACCACCGGATTAAGCCCGAGGCTGGAACTGCGGATCGCCTTGTCCACGGCCCCGACAGTGGTGCGGTCCCAGACCTGGATCGAGATCATGCGCGGTTCAGGCACGGAAACGGTGGCCAGCTGCACCAGCGGCATCTGGCCGCCATAGGCTTCCACCATGATCGGCTCGACGAGAGAGGACGAAGCCCGGCCGGTGCGCAGGCCCGCAAGCTCGCTCTTGAACGCCGACAGGGCCCCGTTCATGCGGCGCTTCAGATCGGCAAAATCGATGGCGTCATCCATTCTTCTTACATCCCTCCCGGTTGAGCCGACCGGCCTACTCGCCTGTGACGAGCGTTCCACGGCCTTCGCCGCGGGCCGCCGTCACGAGTGCGCCCGGCTCATGCATCGAAAACACATAGATCGGCAGTTTGTTCTCGCGCGCAACGGCAATCGCCGCGCTGTCCATCACCTTGAGGCCGCGCTGCAAGGCCTCGCTCTGGCTGAGCGTGTCAAAGCGCTGTGCCGACGGATCCTTTTTCGGATCGGCCGTATAGACGCCATCGACATTGGTCGCCTTCATCACGATATCGGCGCCGATTTCCGTCCCGCGCAGGACAGCAGCTGTATCGGTTGTGAAGAAGGGATTGCCCGTTCCACCGGCAAAAATCACCACCTCGCCCGCGGCAAGGCTCTGCATCGCCGCACGCTGGGAAAAGCTGTCGGCAATCGCCGGCATGGCGATGGCGGACAAGACCCGCGCCCGGCCACCGGCCGCAAGAACCGCCTCGCGAACCGCCAGCGCATTCATCACCGTGGCGAGCATGCCCATATGATCGCCGGTCACCCGGTCGGAACCGCCTTCGGCCAGCGTTGCCCCGCGCACGAAATTGCCGCCGCCGACAACGATGGCCACCTCGATGCCGAGCGCGGCAACAGCCATGATATCCCGGCCAAGCCGGCTCACGAAACCGGGCTCCAGGCCGAAAGGCCGGTCGCCGGCAAGCGCTTCACCGGAAAGCTTCAGCAGGATTCGCCGATAGGCCATGCACCGTCCCCGAAAATTTGGGCTTTCGGATACACCAAGGGCGCCGGACTGTCACGTCCGGCGCCCTTGAATAAAGCAACAGAAGAAAAAGAGATCAGGCCTTGCCGGCAGCCGCCGCGACCTCGGCCGCGAAGTCCTCTTCTTCCTTCTCCACGCCTTCGCCGAGCTTCAGGACGGCAAAACCGCTGACGGCCACATCCGTTCCCAGCTCCTTGGCGAATTCGGCA
>JAGRKQ010000062.1:11726-13035 GCA_020442235.1 Hyphomicrobiaceae bacterium
CTCGACCATCTTCTCGATGATCGCTTCCGGCTTGCCGGATTCGCGTGCCTGATCGGCGAAGATCGCCCGCTCGCGCTCGATCACATCCTGATCGACATCGTCGGCGCTGAGCGCCAGAGGATTGGCGGCCGCGACATGCATGGCGATCTGGCGGCCGAAAGCCGTCAGCTTGTCCTTGTCGCCCGAGGAGGTCAGGCCGACGAGAACGCCGATCTTGCCCAGCCCGTCGGCCGTGGCGGAGTGCACATAGCTGCTGACGGTGCCTTCATCGACCGACACGACCGCCGAACGGCGCAGCGCCATGTTCTCGCCGATCGTGGCGACGGCGTCCTTCACCGCATCCTCGACCGACTGCGAACCGCCCTTGAGCGTTGCGGCAGAAACCGCTTCCACAGCACCGTCGGTGTCCAGAGCCGTTTCGGCAACCTTGCGCACGAGATCCTGGAACTGCTCGTTGCGGGCAACGAAGTCCGTCTCGGAGTTGATCTCGACGAGCGCGCCCCGGGAGCCCGACGTGGCGAGGCCGATGAGACCCTCGGACGCCGTGCGGCCGGCCTTCTTGGCCGCCTTGGCAAGACCCTTGGTGCGCAGCCAGTCGATCGCGCCTTCGATGTCGCCATCCGTCTCCACCAGCGCGGCCTTGCAATCCATCATGCCCGCGCCGGTACGCTCGCGCAGGTCCTTGACCATCGAAGCGGTAATGTTTGCCATCGTTCCGTTCCCGTAATCTTGATTGAATCAACCGGCGCGGCAGCGTTGCAGAGAACGCAACCGCGCCCGGCCTTTGGCACAACTGAGCGTCAGTTGTGTGTCAGGCGCTGGCTTCGTTTCCGGCAGCCTCTTCAGCAGCCGGCGTTTCTTCAGCCACATCCGCAATCGCCTCCTCGGCCGGCGCATCGGCAGCGCCGATGTCCACGCCGAGAGCCCCCTGCATACGGCCGATGCCGTCGACGGCGGCACGGGCGAAGAGATCGCAGTAGAGCGCGATCGCACGGCCGGCATCGTCATTGCCCGGAACCGGGAAGTCGATGTTGTCCGGGTTGCAGTTGGTGTCGACGATGGCAGCGACCGGAATGCCGAGGCGCTTGGCCTCCTGAATGGCGATCGCTTCCTTGTTGGTGTCGATGACGACGATCAGGTTGGGAAGGCCGCCCATGTCCTTGATGCCGCCAAGCGCGCGCTGCAGCTTTTCCTGCTCGCGGCTGAGCATCAGACGCTCCTTCTTGGTCAGGCCGCTCGCGCCGCCTTCCAGCATCGTTTCGACTTCACGCAGGCGATCGATGGAATTGGAGATCGTCTTCCAGTTGGT
>JAGRKQ010000063.1:0-11562 GCA_020442235.1 Hyphomicrobiaceae bacterium
AGCGGATCGTCCTCGGCAATCGTATCGGGGAAAGCCTGTCCGCCATTGAGGACGTCGATCAGCTTGTGAATACGGCGTTCCAGATAGCTGACGACATTGACGACCTTGCGGGTGCGCTGGCCGGTGATGTCCTGGAAAGAGCAAGCCGTGTAAATCTGCGTCGCCTGATCGTCGAGGATGTCGCAAAAGGAATCCGGGGCGCCGTTCTCGCGCAGTGTCCAGGCGATTTCCTGAATCTTCTCAGCGGCTTCGAGGATTTCCCCGGTTGCCTGCTCGGTATGGGAGACGATGGCGTCAAGCTCGGTCACGGCCTCGTCGAAACGATCGCCGCTCTTGCCCTCGGTCTGGATCTGGGCAATCTCGGATTTCGCGCGCTCGATGGCCTCGGCGAGATCGGCGATCTCGAACCGGATGGTGGCGATGGCCGGATCGGCGCCCTTCTTGTCCACCTTGCCCTCGATGCGCTCGATGGCGCCAAGGATCGTTTCGGTGTCGGCATGACGGTTGCGGCGTGCATATTCGGCCAGAAACCAGCGTCCCCGCTCGGTTTCCATCACCGCTGCCTCGATCAGCGCGAAATCGTCTTCGCTGACCGTCGTCGCTGGCAGGGTCTCGCTCATCGGCCGCCTTTCCGCCCAAGGGCTCGAATCGTGGTCAAGGATAGAAATGCTCCGGTCCTGCCGCAATGACACTGAAGCGACTTGACCGGTCTTCCGTCAGCATTTCCCTCGTCTTTGCGGCGCAGTTTCTGGTGTTCGGGGTTTACATTCCGTTTTTTCCAGTCTGGCTTTCGGCACAAAATCGCACGGATGGCGAAATTGCCTGGCTTGTGGCGCTGCCTTTGCTTGTGCGCGTGGCGACGGTCGCCCTTTCCGCCTCGATCGCCGAGCGGTTTTCAGACCCGCGCCTGCCGATCTGGTTCTGCCTCGCCGTCTCGATCGTGCTTCTGGCGGCGCTCGGGCTGATGCCGGGCTTCTGGTCGCTGGCGGCGGCGATGGTGGTGCTGGCGCTGTTCTGGAACGTCATCCTGCCGCTTTCCGATGCGCTTGCCATCGACATTTCCCGTGTCACGGGGGCGAGCTACGGGCGGCTGCGGCTCTGGGGATCGGTGGCCTTCATTCTGGCCAATCTTGCCGGCGGAGCGATGATCGGCGCCTTCGGGGCCTGGACGGTGCTGCCGGCGCTCGTTGCCGGGCAGGTGCTGGCGCTGGGTGTCTCGGTGCTGCTGCCAGGGCGGCTGGCGTCGCAAAAACGCGCCGAACGCCCCTCGCTGTTCGCACCGCTTTCAAGCCTTTTGCGCCAGCCGGCCTTTCTTGCCGTCCTCATCGGCGGCGGGCTGGTGCAGGCCAGCCACGCCCTGCTTTACGGCTATGGTTCGATCGAATGGCGCTTGCAGGGCTTTTCCGATGCGGTCATCGGCATGTTCTGGGCCGTTGGTGTGATTGCCGAAGTCATCCTGTTCGCCTTTTCCGAGCGGGTTCTGGCGCGGATCGGCGCGCGCGGCATGCTGGTTCTGGGCGGATTGGGCGGGGTCGTGCGCTTTGCCCTTCTTGCCGTCTCACCGGGACTGGCGGCGACCTTTCTCGTGCAGATCCTGCATGCGGCCTCTTTCGGGCTGACGCATCTCGGTGTTGTCGGTTTTGTTGCAAGGCGGGCCGGAGCGGGCGAAACCCGCGCCGCGCAAGGGCTTTTCGCGATGATGTCAGGGGCGGCGATGGGCGGAGCGACGCTGCTGTCGGGCAAGGTCTATCCGCTTATGGGGGAAGCGGGCTATCTCGTCATGGCCGGTGTTGCCGGGCTCGGCCTCGCGATCCTGATGGCGGTGCGGCTCACCGTGCCGGCGGCTGACGCTGATTCCTGAGCGCTCCGTCAGCCCCAGAGCGCGGACGGCACAGCACGGATGATGCTGCCTTCAAAGACAAGCGGCGGCTCACGGTCGGCGGCCAGCAGAAGCGGGCCGTCGAGATCGACGAAAGCGGCGCCTTCGGCCACCAGGGTTGCCGGAGCCATGGCGAGCGACGTGCCCAGCATGCAGCCGACCATGACCTTCATGCCGGCCGCTTCGGCAGCGGCCTTCAGGGCCAGGGCCTCGGTCAGTCCGCCAGTCTTGTCGAGCTTGATGTTGATCGCCTCATACTTGCCGGCAAGAGCGGGAAAATCGGCCAGCGCGTGGGCGCTCTCATCGGCGCAGACCGGGACCGGATGGGCAACTCTTGCCAGCAGCGCGTCGTCCTTCGCCGGAAGCGGCTGCTCGATGAGATCGACCTTCATTTCGGCGCAGAGCGCCATCATCGGCACCAGCTGATCGCCGCTCCAGCCTTCATTGGCATCGACGATCAGCCGCGCGTTGGGCGCACCAGCCCGCACCGCCCGCAGCCGTGCCTCGTCGCCCTCCAGCCCGAGCTTGATCTTCAGGAGCGGGCGCGCGGCATTGGCGGCGGCGCTCGCCTGCATGGCTTCCGGCGTATCGAGGCTCAGCGTATAGGCGGTGACGAGGGGGGCGGATGCAGACATGCCGGCGAGAGAAGCGGCGCTGCGGCCGGCGGTCTTGGCTTCCAGATCCCAGAAGGCGCAATCGAGCGCGTTGCGCGCCGCGCCCGGCGGCATGGCCGCTTGCAGCCCTTTTCGGTCGAGACCCGCCGCCAGAGCCTCTTCCTGCTCGCGGATCGCGGCGATAACGCCCTCGACACTTTCGCCATAGCGCGCATAGGGCACGCATTCCCCGCGCCCGGCGCGGCCATTGTGCACATCGGTGAGGGTGACCGTCACGACGTGGATTTCCGTGCGGGCACCGCGCGAGATCGCGAAGCGCCCGGCAATCGGGAAGGTCTCTGCGACAGCCTCCAGCCGGATCATGGCAGCGTCTTGTAGAGCGCTTCCACGTGGTCGACGATCGGGTCAACGCCGAAACGCACCGGATCGGTGACGGGCAGGCCGTATTCCTCGCCGGTCGCCTGGACCAGCGCGCGCGCCGCATCCTCGGTCAGCGCCTTGGTGTTGATGGCGATGCCGACACAGCGGATCGCCGGATTGGTGAGGCGTCCGAGCGCAATGGTCATGTCGATGACGTCGCGGATCGTTGGGAGCGCATGACGCACGCCGCGCATCGTCGTGCGGGTCGGCTCATGGCAGACGACGAAGGCATCGGGCTGTGAGCCGTGCAGAAGGCCAAGCGTCACACCGGCAAAGGAGGGGTGGAACAGCGAGCCCTGGCCCTCGACCAGATCCCAGTGCTGCGCATCGTCGCTTTCGGGCGAAATCCACTCGGCCGCGCCGGAGATGAAATCGGCGACCACCGCATCGAGGGCCACGCCGCGCCCGGAGATCAGGACGCCGGTCTGGCCGGTGGCGCGGAAGGTGGCGGCCATGCCGCGCGCCTGCATGCCCTGTTCCAGCGCGATGGCGGTGTATTTCTTGCCGACGGAGCAGTCGGTTCCGACCGTCAGGAGCCGGCGGCCGTTGCGCTTCGTGCCCTTGCCGGTGTCGAAGCGCTGGGTGGCGTGACGCACGTCGAAAAGCTTCGCGCCATGCTTGGTTGCGGCTTCGCGGATGCGCGGATTGTCGCCAAGGCGCATGTGCAGCCCGCTGGCGACATCGAGGCCGGCCTCGATTGCCTCGACGACGGATTCGACCCAGTGGTCGGGCAAGACGCCGCCGGCATTCACCGCGCCGACGACGAGCGTCTTCGCGCCCTGCCGCGCCCCCTCGGCGATCGTCATGTCGGCAAGGCCGGTATCGGCCTTGCAGCCTGCAAGGCGCACCTGACCCAGGCACCAGTCGCGGCGCCAGTCGACCACACCGATGGCGGTCTTGGCGGCCAGCATGTCCGGAACATCGCCGAGAAACATGAGATAGGGACGTTCGATTTCCATGAGCATGCTCCTTTGGACCGGCCTTTGCCCTTGAGGCTACTCGACGCTTGTCCGGTCGGTCACTATTAGAAACAGGTCCGCCGGTTTGAGAAGGCGGATTTTGTGAATATGTCACATGCCGAGGGAGCCGTTGTGGACGAAACCCGTCATCCCCCCGCGATCCGCATCGACGGAACGGTGGCACGGCTGACGGGCGCGTGGACGCAGGATCACGCCGGCGCGCTGGATGACCTCGACCGCATGGCGCTGGAGGGCGCAACCCTTGCCGACGCTTCGCTGATCGACAGCATCGACACGATGGGCTGTCTGGCGCTGGCGCGGGCCGAAGAACGCCTCGGGCCGGGCGGGGCCGTGACCGGTCTTTCGCCGGCGGCGGTCGAGCTGTTCCAGATCGTGCGCGCCCATCACGGTGACGTTCTTCCCGCCGACCCGCGCTTCAGTCTTCACCGCCTTGTGGAGAAGATCGGGCAGACGGCCATCAATGCCACCAGAGACGTTGCGGAATATCTATCCTTCCTCGGCGCGGTGATCCTGCTCATGGGCAAGGGGCTTTTCAGGCCTCATCGCTGGCGGATCAATGCCCTTGTCACCCAGGTCGACCGCTCCGCCTTTCGCGCGGTGCCGATCATCCTTCTGATCAATTTCGTCATCGGCGGCATCATCGCCCAGCAGAGTGCCTTCCAGCTTCGGGCCTTCGGGGCGGAGGTCTTCGTCGTCGATCTCATCGGCATTCTGGTTCTGAGAGAAATCGGCGTGCTCATCGCCTCCATCATGGTCGCGGGCCGCACCGGATCGAGCTACACGGCCGAAATCGGCTCGATGAAGATGCGCGAGGAAGTCGATGCGCTGCATGTGCTCGGCCTCGATGCGATGGCGGTTCTCGTCATGCCGCGCATCGTCGGGCTGATGATCGCGCTGCCGCTTCTGACCTTTCTTGCCGACATGGCCGCGATCGGCGGCGGCATGACGGTGGGCTGGCTCTATTCAGGCATCCAGCCGGCGGTTTTCATTGACCGCATGCACGAGGCGATCCTTCTGGAAACGGTGATGGTCGGTTTCATCAAGGCGCCATTCATGGCGCTCATCATCGGCATCATTGCCTGCCTTGAGGGGCTGCGCGTTCAGGGCAGCGCGGAATCGCTCGGCACGCAGGTGACAACCTCCGTGGTCAAGGCGATCTTCATGGTGATCGTCCTCGACGGCCTTTTCGCCATGTTCTTCGCTTCGATCGACTACTGATGAGCGCCATGACCGACCCTTCCGACGAGTTTGCCATGCGCCTTCGCGGCATCGAAGTCGGATTCGGCTCACGCACCATCATCAAGGGTCTCGATCTCGACGTGCGCCGCGGCGAAATTCTCGGCTTCGTCGGCGCTTCGGGGACAGGAAAATCGGTGCTGATGCGCACGGTCCTCGGGCTGGTGAAGAAGCAGGCCGGCACGGTCGAGCTTCTGGATGCGCCCTATGACCGTCTGCCGCCGCGCGAGCGCGTGGAGATCGACAAGCGCATCGGCGTGCTGTTCCAGCACGGGGCGCTGTTTTCCTCGCTGGACGTGAAGCACAACATTCAGGTGCCGATGCGCGAATATCTGTCGCTCTCCGGCGCGGCGATGGATGCGCTGGCGGCGATCAAGCTTGCGATGGTCGGGCTCAAGCCGGAGGCTGCGCAGCGCCTTCCCTCCGAACTTTCCGGCGGCATGATCAAGCGCGCGGCGCTGGCGCGGGCCCTCGCTCTCGATCCCGACATCGTCTTTCTCGACGAGCCGACATCCGGGCTCGATCCCATCGGCTCGGCGGCCTTCGATGCGCTTATTGTCGACCTTCGCAACGCTTTGGGCTTGACGGTTTTCATGGTAACGCACGATCTCGACAGCCTGTTTTCCGTCTGCGACCGCATCGCGGTGCTCGGCGAAGGGCGCATTCTGGTGATCGGGACGCTGGATGAGGTGCGTCAATACGATCATCCCTGGGTGAGGGAATACTTCATCGAAGGGCGGGCAGCGGCCCGGCGGATCTGAGCGGCGCGGCAAGAAGACGTGGAAACCAAGGCAAACCACTTTCTGATCGGTCTCTTCACCCTGGTGGTTCTCGCCGGGGCGTTGGGCTTCATCTATTGGGTGGTGTCGGCGGGCGAGGTGCGCCAGCGGGCGGAAATCATCTTCGAGTTCGACGGTCCGGTGACCGGACTTGCCCGCGGCAGCCCGGTCTATTTCAACGGCATCAAGATCGGCGAGGTCAGCGAATTGTCGCTCGATCCGGACGATCCTTCGCGGGCGATCGCCCTGGCGCGGGTCGATGCGACCGCGCCGATGAAGGCCGATACCGTCGCCGAACTCGGCATTCAGGGTCTGACGGGCATTGCCTATGTCAGCCTCTCCGGAGGGACGGCGCGTGCGCCGCGCATTCTCGATCCCGCCGTTCCGGTCCGCGTCATGGCGCGCACCTCGGCCATTCAGGACATCGTCGAAGGGGCACGGCGCATTCTGGAGCGTGCCGACCGGGTGATCGCCACGGTGGAGAATTTCGTTGTCGTCAACGAGCCGGTCCTCAGCGGAGCGGTCGCCGATGTGCGCCAGGTGACGCAGGCCTTTGCCGAAAACGCCGAAGGCTTCCGCGAGCTTGGGGCGAACATTTCCGCCGCCGCCCAGCGTATCGGCACCATTTCGGAACGTGTCGACCGGGTGGCCGAGCGGGCCGACCAGATCCTTGCCACCATCAATCCCGAAGATGTCGGCGCCATCGTCGCCAATGTGCGCGTGGTGACGGAAGATCTGACGACGCTGGGCGACGATGCGCGCGCGTTCCTGGCCAGCGGGTCGGCCGTGGTCGAGCGCCTCGATACGGCGGCGGTGACGCTCAACGCGACGCTCGACGATGCGCGCGGCATTGTCGGGGCCATCGACCGCCAGCAGATCGAGCGGGCGGTGGCCAACATCACCGGCTTCACCGACCGGCTTTCCGATTTCGACACCGATCTGACGGCCACGTTGACGGCAGCGCGCGGGGCGGCGGAGAACGTCACTGTCTTCACCGAGCGGCTTTCCGGCAACAGCGAGCGGCTGGACCGGATCTTCGCCGATGCCGAACTCATCGCTTCGCGGCTGGAAGAGGCCTCGCAGCGGGTCGATGGCATTCTGGCCCGCGTCGATGGCATGCTGAACACCGAGGACGGCCAGGGGCTGGTGGCCGATGCGCGCGAGGCGGCGCGGGCGCTGCGCGATGTGGCGCGGGCCTTCGAGGCGCGCTCGGCCGAGATCGCCGACGGGCTCGCACGGTTCTCCGGGCGGGGGTTGCGCGATGTGGAAGCCTTCGTTGCCGACGGGCGACGGACCATGTCGCGGCTCGACCGCGTGCTCCAGACGCTGGAGCGCGATCCCTCCCAGATCATCTTTGGCAATTCCGGCGTGCCGGAATATGCTCCCCGGCGGCGCTGAGGGGCGCCGATCCATGTGCACAAGACCGGCGTGATGCGTTTCAGATCCTCCCTGACGAGCTCTTTCCTGGCCCTTGCCCTTGCCGGCGGGACGCTCTCCGGCTGTGCCGGCGGGGGCAGCAGCAGCGCGACGATCTATGACCTCACCGCGCCGCGGCAGGTGGAGGCGAGCGGCTCCACCCGGCGCCAGCTTCTGGTGCCTTCGCCGATTGCCGTGCGCGCCTATGCCTCCGACCGGATCGTCGTGCGCACGGGCGATGCGACGCTCGCCTATTTCCCCGATGCGCAGTGGAGCGACGACCTGCCGGCGCTGTTGCAGGCGCGGCTGGTGGAGACCTTCGAAGCGTCGGGCCGCGTGCGCGCCGTCGGCCGCCCCGGACAAGGGCTTCTCATCGACGTGCAGGTGGTGACGGAAATCCGCGCCTTCGAGATCGCCGTGACCGATCAGGGGGCGGTGGCCGATGTCGTTCTCTCGGTCAAGCTGATGAACGATGCCAATGGCCGGGTGATTGCGGCGCGGGTCTTCGATGCCCTCGTGCCGGCGGCCAATGACGGTGCCGATGCCGGGGCGCAGGCGCTGGATGCCGCACTCGATCAGGTGATGAGCGACATCGTGCGCTGGGCCTTGCAAACGATCTGAACCTGGTGGCGGGAACGCCCTGTCTTCAGCCGTTCGGCCATGTCCTTCCTGTATCGGTTCAAGTCTGCGGTCTCTTCACGTGCCGATTCCGCTTGCTTGCAAAGCGATTCAAGACGGCGCTGGTCCTGCCTTCAGCGATCTCTTTTAATGATTTGAATGATCAAAGAAAAACGGGCGCCATCAAGGCGCCCGTTCATGTCTGTCACGCGTGAGGAAAAGCGTCAGTCGAGCCGGCCAAGGGCGTGCCCGAGCAACGTGTAGAGCTTGCCTTCCTCGGAAAGAAGCAGGGCCCTGGCGCTTGCCGGATCGCTGTCGACGGCCTTGCGCAAGGTCGTCTCGAACTCCTGCATGCGTGCTTCGATGGCGCTTCGGAAAGCGTCGTCGCGCTGGGCGCGCCGGCGCACGTCGTCATAGGCCTGCTGGCCGGCGAGCGTATACATGCGGCGCGAGAAGCGGGTCGAACGTCCGGTGAAATAGCGCTCCCACTGATCGGCGAGCACATCGTCGTCGAAGGCGCCGTCCACGGTTTCCACGATCATCGCCAGCGGGTCGTCGCGGCGCGGTGCGGTCTCCTCATCGCGCGAGGCGCGGCGCAGGAGGCTGCGCAGCCAGGTGCTGTCGCCATCCATGTCGCCATCATCCACGCTTGCTGCCGGAGCCGGAGCGCGGGACGGCTTCTGCGGTTCGACGGCGCGGCGGATCTCGTCCATCGAGCGCTCGATGTCGAGGTTGACGGGGCCATCATTGGCGCTGGCGGTGCGGCGAACCGGCTCGGCTGCCGGGGCAGGAGCGGGAACCGGCGTGGGGGCCGGGGCCCTGCGGGCAGCCGGGGCCGACACGGCCGGGGCGGAGATGTCCAGCCGGGCGTGCTTGCCAACCAGCGAGGAGAGTTCACGCAGGGCATCGACCTGCTCGGCGACGATGCGGCGCAGGGCCGCCGTCGATTCGCGGGCCTCTTCGGGAAGGTCGAAGACGCCGCGCTTGATCTCGCTGCGGGCGGCGTCGATTTCCTTCTGCACCTCGCGGGCGATGTGGCGCATGTCGCGGGTGGCGTCGGTGAACTGCTCGGTCGCCGCGGCAACGGCGCGTGACAATTCGTCGGCCATGGCCCCCTGGGCCAGGCGCACGGCCTGACCGGCCTTCTCGCCTTCCGATTCGGCGACTTCGCGCAGCACGCTGAACTCCGAGACCACGCGGTTTGCGGCGGTCTGGGCCGTCTCGTGCAGGGCGCTCGCCAGATCGCCGGTGTGGCGCTCGCTGGCGGCCAGCGTGTCGCCGATGCGCTCGGCGAAGCTGCGCATGGTCGCCTCGACCCGCTCCAGCTTCTCGGCAAGCTCGGTGGAGACATCGGAGAGAGCCTCGCGACGCTCATCCATGGTCTCGTCGAGCCGGGACGTCGTCGACAGCAGCGTGGAGGCGGCGCTGGTCAGCGCGCGGCCATGGATCTCGAAGCGATCGGAGAGGTCCATGATGGAGGACAGGACATCGCCGGAAACGGCGCGCAGGGCGTCGATCTGGCGATCCATGGCGCCGGATGCGGCCACCGTATCGGCGCTGGCCACTTCCACGGCATTGCGGAAACCGGCGGACTTGTCTTCCAGATCGCCGGCCATGCGCGCCAGCGTCGTGGAGGTCTCCTCCAGAAGCCGCTCGATGGTGCCGTTGGCGCCGGAAAGGCGCTCCACCACGCGCTCCATGTCGTCGCGCAGTTGGAGATTGGTGCTGGTGAGCAGCGAGGCGGCCTCGCGGCTGGTGCGGTCCACCGTTTCGGAAATCTCGCGGGAGGAAGCCTCGACCGCGACGATGGCCTGACGGCTCGTCTCGGCGACGGCGGTGGTGATCTCCGTGCCGCGCTGCGACAGGGTGGTGACCAGTGCCCGGCTTGCCGCCTCGACCTTGTCGGTGAAGGAGGTGGCGCGGATTTCAAGCTGATCGACCAGTTCCTGGCCGCGCCCATCGAGAAGCTCGGCGAAGGCCCCGGAGTTGGAGCGCAGAGTTTCGGCAAGTTCGCCGGTGCGGGCGGCGAGTGCCGCCGCCGCCGCCGCCGATTCCGCGCCGACGGTCGAGCGCAGTTCTTCCGCGGCGCCGGTCAGCGAACGGGTCGCCGCCTCGGCCTCGCCGCCAACGGCGAGGCGCAGTTCGCCAGCCGCTGCGACCAGTGCCTCGGTGGCGCCGGAGATCTCGCCCTTGAGGGCGTCGATTGCCTCGCGGCCACGGGCATCGAGCGTATCGCCGAAGCCTTCGACGCGCGCCTCTATGAGCGCTTCCAGCGTCCGGCCCTGCTCCTGGAAGGTGCCGGCGATTTCCATCACCTTGCTGCCCAGCGACAGATTGATCTCGTCGACGCGGCCCGAAACCATGTCGGTCAGGTCGCCGGCCTGGCGGGTCAGCGTCTCGCCGATCTCGCCGATGCGGCTGTCGATGGCGGCATCGATCTCGCCCTTGCCGGCGGTGAAGGCGGAGGCAATCTCGCGGGTGCGCTCGATGAGCGTGTCGGAAATCTCCTTGCCACGGGCGGCGAGCGCATCGTCGAGACGGTCCGCCCGCTGGACGAAGCTGTTGGAGGTGTCCTCGATGCGCTGGATGACAGAGCTGTCGAAGTTTTCCAGCCGCTCGGCGACGGTGCTGGCGAGCAGCGCCGAACGGGTTTCCAGTGCGGTCGAGAGGGCCTCGATCTGTGCGCCGAGCTGGTCGTCGATTTCAGCAGCCCTGAAGCGCAGCGTCTCGGTGAGAGTGTCGCCCGCCTCGGTGACGCGGCCGGTGATGAGATCGGCAAAGGCCGTGGTCTCGGCCGCCAGACGGTCGGTGATCGCCTCGGCGCCGCCGGCGATCGAAGCCAGACGGTCTTCCACGCCCTGATCGAAGCGCTGATAGGCAGAGTCCGTCGCCGCGATGAGGCGTTCGGTGCCCTGGTCGAGGCTGGAGGAAATGTCGATGAGGCGGGTGTCGAGCGCTGCCGACAGATCCTCGGTGCGCGCGGAAAGCAGGGTGCCCAGACCATCCGACTTCTCGGAAAGCACACTAGCAAGGGTGTCGCTCTTTTCGGAAAGCAAGCCGGCGAGAATGTCGCTCTTCTCGTTGAGGGCGGCCTGGAAGGCCTCGGCCTGCGTCGTCAGCGCCGTGGAGATGCGTCCGCCATCGTCATGGATGGCCACCGCATAGCGTTCAGCGGATGCCGAAAGTGCGTTGCCCAGTTCCTCGCTGCGTTCGATGAGTGCGCGCGACAGGCGGGCGCCGACCGCGGCCAGACGCTCGGTGACGTCACGCGTGCCGGTCGCGAACAGGCTGTCCAGCGTGTCGCGGCCTTCGGCAAGCCGGGCGTTGAAGGCATCGAGATTGCCCAGAAGGGTGCTCTCGATGGCGTTACGGCTTTCTTCGGTCGTGGCGCGCAGCCGTTCGGTCTGGTCGGTGAGCTGAAGGGCGATCTGGTCGAGATTGCCTTCCACGACCTGTTCGAGCGCGATGCGGCCCTGATCGGTGGTTTCGCGCAGCCGTTCGGTCTGCTCGGTGAGGGCGGTGACGATGCGGTCGCCGGAGGCGGTGAAGCGCTGCTCCAGATCGGCGCCTTCGATGGCGACGGTCTGGTGAATGCGGCTTGCGGTCTCGTCGAGGCGGTC
>JAGRKQ010000063.1:11614-14478 GCA_020442235.1 Hyphomicrobiaceae bacterium
CGGCCGGTGATCTCGGAAGAGCGGACTTCAAGGTCGACCAGCAGCGAATCGACGGCGGTGCGCAGCGAGCCGGTCACCTCGTCGGTGCGGGTGATGAAGGTCTCGGCGACGCGGCGGCCGGTGAGGTCGAGTTCCTCGTTCACCTGGGTGCCGTGCTGGGCGATCTGATTGACGATCGCTTCGCCGGTGCCGGAAAGCTGGTCGCTGATCTCGGTCGCCTTGAGGGTGAGCGTATCGGTGACGATGCGGCCCTGGTCCTCGATGCGGGCCCCGAGCACGCCGACGGTCTCGGTGACCGAGCCGGTGATTTCCTCGGCGCGGGCACGCAGCGTCTCGTCGACGCCCTGGACGCGGGCGCCGAGATTTTCCGCAATCTCGTTGCCGACGAGGGTCAGGCGGTCGGTGACGTCGTTGCCGGTGGTGGCAAGCTGGTCGATCAGCGCCTGGCCGCGTCCGCCAAGCGTCTCGGAAAGATTGGTGCCGGCCGAGGCAAGGGCCAGTGTGATGGCCTCGGCCTTTTCGCCCAGCGTGCGGGTGATGGTGGTGCCGCTGGTCTGAAGCGTATCGGCAATGCGCGAGGTGGCGCTTTCCAGTTCGGCGGAAAGGTTCTGGTGGGTGTTGGAAATGGCGCCGGAAAGCTGTTCGGCGGAAGAGATCAGCTGCTGACGCTCGCCGCCGAGGCGCTCGACGATGGAACGCACGCGGCTTTCGTTCTCCGCATAGGTGCGCTCCAGGGTGGCGACCTCGTTGTGCACCATCACCTCAAGCTCGTTGGCGCGGGCAAGGGCGCGCTCCACGCCATCACCCATGGCCGCGACCTCGCGGCGGATCGCCTGACCGAGCGACAGGACGCGCTCTTTGGCAATGTCTTCCGGTTCGGCAAGACGCAGCGCGACCTCGGTCATGGAGCGGGCGACGAGGCGCATCTCGGCGGCGCGCCAGACCATGTAGGCGAGGGTGAAAAAGAAGAAGACAGGCAGCGCAACGGCCACAAGATAGGCGATGAGGCCCGGCGTTGCGGCCAGTGCATCGGCGCTCAGAAGCTCGCCGAGCGGACGGGCAAAGACAGTGCCGGCCAGCGCAAGGCCGCCAACGACCCAGAGCGCGGAGGCAGCAAGGGCAACCCAGAAGGGCGACGAAGAGGGGCGACGCTGAAGGCCGCGCAGGAGCGCGCCGACGGCGTGGCGGTCGTCATTGGCGGGCCGGCGGCCGGTGGCGGCCTCGGCCGGGCGCGCGGTGCGTTCGGCGGCCGGTGCGGGCGCTGCCGGCTTCGGCGCGTCCTTCGCTTCGGCTTCCGGTGCCCGGGTTTCGTCTGCGGTTTCCACCTCGTCGGGGAAATCGATCCGCAGCGCTTCCTCGACTGCGGACAGAGCCGCGTCCGACGCGTCGGTTGCCTTGGTGGTCTTTGCCATGATGTTTACGCCTCACTAGCCCACGCCGCACCGCATCTAACCGGACGCCCTTAAAATGGGGCTCCGCGAAAGATGCGTCCTCTCGGTATTATCGTAACGGGTTGGTAACGATTGCGGAAGGCGATTTTGCCGCAGTTTCCCCCGCCAACGCCAATATGGTTAATGGCGGTTTTCGCCGGTGCAAACGATTGTTCAAGACCCTTCGTGTCACGCTTCAAGGCAGAGGGCGTCCTGCTGACGCCATGAAACACGAAAGGTCAACGCCATGTCCGCTGTTGCCATCAATTCGCAAACCTGCCCGGTTGCAAGCCGTCCGGACGCATCCCGCCCGGTCGATCTTGTCCATCTTGCCCATCAGACGCTGGGCGACCGGGCGCTTGAAACCGAAATCCTGAAACTCTTCCTGGTGCAGTCGGAGCTTCTGATGAAGCGCCTTGCCGCCGGCTTCGGCGATGCCGCCGTCGTGCGCCGCAACGCCCATACGCTGAAGGGCAGCGCCTCCGGGATCGGGGCCTTCGAGGTCGCAAGCGATGCCGAAGCGCTGTTCGATGCGCCGGGCGATGCCGTGCAGTCGGATCGTCTCGGCGAATCGGTGGCGCGTGCCAACGCGTTCATCCGCTCGCTTCTCGACTGAAGCCCTTTGCGCGCGGCCGCGTCCTGCGGCAATGAACCTCGCCCTGGCGGCCGGGCTCGGGGTTCTTGCGCGCTTCACAGGAAAGGTCGCCTCTGCTATGCGCGGCCAGCCCGGCGGAAACCGGGGGCCTTGCGCCCGCGCCCGAAGCCGGCTTCCGACAACCCGGTTATGCCCTTCGGGGCCTGAATGAGCGCAATGGTCAAGATCACTTTCATCGAATTCGACGGCGCGACCCAGACCGTGGAGGCCAAGATCGGCCAGACGGTGATGGAGGCGGCCATTCACAACGGGGTGCAGGGCATCGAGGCCAGCTGCGGCGGCGCCTGCGCCTGTGCGACCTGTCACGTCTATGTCGATCCCGCCTGGCGCGACAAAACCGGCGAGCCGAGCGCCATGGAAGAGGACATGCTCGACCATGCCTATGACGTGCGCGACGAAAGCCGCCTGTCCTGCCAGATCCGCGTCACCGAGGCGCTGGACGGGCTTGTCGTGCGCACACCCGAGTTCCAGGCCTGAGGCACGGCTGCGGGGCTTTGATTTGTTTGGCATGACGCAAAGCCCGCGCGGCGGGTTTCTGCCAGACTGATCGCAAGCCTCTCGTCTGCGTTGTTCAGAACGCCACCCAAAAGAATGGATTGCACTCCATGTCCGACACCGTGATTGAAACCGACGTCGTGATCATCGGCGCGGGCCCCTGCGGCCTCTTTGCCGTCTTCGAGCTCGGCCTTCTCGACATGAAGTGCCATCTCATCGACATTCTCGATCGTCCGGGCGGCCAGTGCGCAGAGCTTTATCCGGAAAAGCCGATCTACGACATT
>JAGRKQ010000064.1 GCA_020442235.1 Hyphomicrobiaceae bacterium
GATGGTCACGTCATCGGACAGCTCGCGAGCGATCTCTTCCAGGATTTTCAGGCCCGGCGCGTGAATGCCGTCGTCATTGGTGATCAGGATCTTCATGCGCCGATCCGTTTGATGCCGCCCATATAGGGCACAAGGACCTCGGGAATACCGACCGTACCATCCGCGTTCTGATAGGTTTCCAGCACCGCGATCAGTGCCCGTCCGACCGCCACACCCGACCCGTTCAGCGTGTGCACATGGGCGACATCGCCGGTCGTGGTGCGGTAGCGCGCATTCATCCGCCGCGCCTGGAAATCGCCGCAGACCGAGCAGCTGGAAATTTCACGATAGGCCTTCTGGCCCGGCAGCCAGACCTCGATGTCGTAGGTCTTCTGCGCGCCGAAGCCCATGTCCCCGGTGGAGAGAACCACCGTGCGGTAGGCAAGGCCCAGACGCTTGAGGATTTCCTCCGCACAGGCCGTC
This sequence comes from Hyphomicrobiaceae bacterium, assembly GCA_020442235.1. Lineage (GTDB taxonomy): Bacteria > Pseudomonadota > Alphaproteobacteria > Rhizobiales > MH13 > JAGRKQ01. Next base: position 463 of record JAGRKQ010000064.1, read on the forward strand.
ATGCGCTCATGCTCGGCGATGGAGGTTTCCGGCGTCGTCACCGACACCATCTCGACCTTGTGGAACTGGTGCTGGCGCAACATGCCGCGCGTGTCGCGTCCCGCCGCCCCCGCCTCGGAGCGGAAGCAGGGCGTCAGCGCGGTGAACCGGCGCGGCAGATAATTTTCCTCGACGATGAGACCGGCGACGATGTTGGTCAGCGAGACCTCGGCGGTCGGAATCAGCCAGCGCCCATCGGTGGTGCGGAAAAGGTCTTCGGCGAATTTGGGAAGCTGGCCGGTGCCATACATCGCTTCGTCACGCACCAGAAGCGGCGCGGAGACTTCCGTATAGCCATGCTCGGCCGTGTGCACATCGAGCATGAACTGGCCAAGGGCGCGCTCCAGCCGGGCAAGCTCGCCCGAGAGCAGCGTGAAGCGCGAGCCGGAGAGCCTGGCTGCGGTCTCGAAATCCATCAGGCCGAGCGCCTCGCCGATGTCGAAATGCTCGCGCGCATCCTCCATCTGTCGTGGCTCGCCGAAACGACGCACCTCGACATTGTCGCTTTCGTCGGCGCCGACCGGCACATCGTCCAGCGGCACGTTGGGCACGACCGCAAGGGCCGCTTCCAGAGCCTGCGTCAGCCGGCGCTCCTCGTCCTCGCCGCTCTGGATGAAGGCCTTCAGCTCCGAGACCTCATCGATGAGACGCGTCGCCGTTTCTTCATCGCGCGCGGCCTTGGCCTTGCCGATCTCCTTGGAGGCGGCATTGCGGCGTTCCTGCGCCGATTGCAGCTTGGTGATGTGGGCCCGGCGCGCATCATCCAGCGCGATGAGATCGGCCGCCTTCGGCGCCGCTCCGCGCTTGGCCAGCGCGCCATCCAGAGCCTGCGGGTTTTCGCGAATCCATTTGATATCGAGCATCAAGCGCTCCGTGCAGCGGCACGGGCGTCACGCTCAGGCGGAGGGTTCCGCCGCCTCGTTATCGCCGTCGCCGTCAAGGGCCTCCCGTCTGCGCCGCTCGACGAGTCGAACGGCGGCGATGGAGAGTTCGTAAAGAAGCAATGTCGGCACCGCAAGGCCGATCTGGCTGATCGGATCGGGCGGCGTCATGACGGCCGCAACGATAAAGGCGATAACAACGGCGTAGCGCCGTTTCGATTTCAGCCCGTCGGAGGTGACGACACCCGCCCGTCCCAGAAGCGTCAGCACCACGGGCAACTGGAAGACGAAGCCGAAGGCGAAGATCAGGGTCATGATGAGACCGAGATATTCGCTGGTGCGGGCCAGAAGCTGGATGGTCGCGCGCCCGTCCTCGCTGGTCTGCTGCATCGACAGGAAAAAGGTCATGGCCAGCGGCATGACCACGAAGAAGACGAGCAGCGTGCCGGCCAGAAACAGGATCGGCGTCGCCACGAGATAGGGCACGAAGGCGGAGCGTTCGTTCTTGTAGAGCCCCGGCGCCACGAACATGTATATCTGCGCGGCGACGACGGGAAAGGACAGGAACAGCGCGCCGAACAGGCCGATCTTCATCTGGGTGAAGAAATATTCCTGCGGCGCGGTGTAGATCAACTCGATCTGGACATTCGTTCCAACCGCCCGCTCATAGGGAATGAGCAGGATGTTGAAGATATCGTTGGCGAAGACAAAGGAGAGAATGAAACAGACGACGAAAGCGGCAACGGCATAGACCAGTCGCTGACGCAACTCGATCAGGTGATCGATCAGCGGCGCGCGGGAGGCCTCGACCTCGTCCTCGGTTTCGGCAGCTTCGTTGGCGCTGGCGCTCATGCCTCACCCCCGCCCGACTTGTTCCCCTCGCCGGAGGGCTGGGCCGGTGCCGCCGGCTGCGGTGCCGGCTCCACCATGCCGGGGTCGGGATTGTCGCCAATCGGCGCAAGCTTGGCGGGCGCGGCCGGTGCAGGCGGCGCATCGGGCGCGGACGGCTTCGGATTGGCCTGCGGCTTTGCAGTCGCTTTCGGCTCCGACAGGATCGCATTGCGCAACTGGCGACGCGGATCGAGCTGCCGCACGTCGTTGATCGATTGGGCGACGTCCGCCAGATCAGCCTCTTTCAGCGCCTGATTGAACTGGCGCTGAACATCCGTTGCCATGCGGCGGGCCTGGCCGATGAACTTGCCGAACCCGCGCAGCATGCCGGGAAGCTCGCGCGGCCCCACGACGAGAATCGTGATGACCGCGATCACCAGCAGTTCCGTTGCACCGATGTCGAACATGACGAAACCCTTCGTGCGGCGGCCGCAGGCCGGCCGCAGCGCAGCCGAAGATCAGTTGGCCTTCGTTTCGTCGCGTGCAGCGTCACGGACAACCGTCTCGTCCGCGCGATGCTCGATCGTCTGCTGGGAAGAGGCCTCCGGCTCCGCGCTGTCGTCGGCCATGCCGGTCTTGAAGCTCTTGATGCCCTTTGCCACGTCGCCCATCAGTTCGGAGATCTTGCCGCGCCCGAACAGAAGCACCAGCAGAAGAACGATGATAACGATTTGCCACGTGCCGATCATAACGCCTTACCCTTGTTGAAAGTTGGTCGGACTATTGCAGATGCGCCCATGGCGCGCAACGCACTCTCTCTTGCGCGCTCTGCCGCTTTAAGTGGGGGTGGATTCGGCCTTTTCAAAGACCAGAAGCTGGGAAGGATCGGCGGCAACGCGCACATTGGCGCCGCGCGCGAAACGCCCGACCTCGCGGCTGCGCACGAAAAGCGGGGCCTCGAAACCGGCCGCAGCAACTTCCAGAAGGTCGACTTCGCCGAGAAACCGCTGCCGCAGAACGCGCCCTTCCACCCCGGCCCCGTTCTCTTCCAGCAGGATCTGGCCGGGCCGGATGCAGACCGTCACCGGCGTTCCGGCCGAAAGACCTGCCGGCAGGGGCACCAGACCGAAGGGGGTCTCGACGCCGGATGCGCCGGCCACCGCCTCGAACTCGTTGAGGGCAGAAAAGAACCGCGCCGCCAGCACATCGGCCGGCGCGTCGTAAAGCTCGTGCGCCGTGCCGATCTGCACGACCCGGCCCGAGCGCATCAGGGCAATGCGGTCGGCGACCATGAGGGCTTCTTCCGGGTCGTGGGTGACGAGGATCGTCGTTGCCCGCATTTCCCGCACCACCGCCAGGGTCTCGTCGCGCACCCGGTCGCGCATGCGCCGGTCGAGATTGGAGAAGGGCTCATCCATCAACAGCACGCTGGGGCGCGGAGCGATGGCCCGGGCCAGCGCCACGCGCTGCTGTTCGCCGCCGGACAGCATGTGCGGATAATCATCGGCAGATTCGGCAAGGCCGACGCGGGTCAGGGCCTGTTCGGCCTCGTGCCGCGCGATCTCGCGATCCATGGACGACAGGCCGAACATGACGTTTTCCAGCGTCGTCAGATGCGGAAAGAGCGCGTAGTCCTGAAACATCAGCCCGACGCCACGCCGTTCCGGCGGCACGAACCGGTCCGGCCCGGCGACTTCCCGGTCATTGATGAGAACGGCGCCGGATACCGGGCGCTCGATGCCGGCGGCCAGGCGCAGGAGCGTCGTCTTCCCGCAGCCCGAATGCCCCAGAAGCGAGATGATCTCGCCCGGCGCGACATCGAGATCGACGCCGGTCACACCGCCGACGCCCTCATAGCGATGCGTCACATCGCGGAAGGTCAGGCGGGCGGCGATGGTCGCGGCGGCGGTGCCGCGCGGCCCCCAGGGCCGTGCGCCGCGTCCGATGAGACGGCGCATCATCTGGGCTCGCCCTCCCCGTCGGCGTCCGCTTCGCCTGATGCGCCGGTCTCTTCCTCGCGGGTCTCTTCGGCATCGCCCTCATAGGGGTCCTCATCGGCGCGCAGTGCCGGATCGTCGCTCGGCACCGGTACGGAAAGACCGCCCGGAACCGGCCCGTCGAACAGCCCCGCCCCCTTCAGCTCCTCCATGCCGGGAAGATCGTCGATGGCGGTCAGGGCGAAGTGATCGAGAAAGCCCGGCGTCGTGCCATAGGTCACCGGCCGGCCGGGAGAACGGCGGCGGCCGCGAATGCGCACCCAGCCGGCATCCATCAAAACGTCCAGCGTGCCGCGCGACACCGAAACGCCACGGATTTCCTCAATGTCGGCCCGCGTGACCGGCTGGTGATAGGCGATGATGGCGAGCGTTTCGAGCGCCGGGCGCGACAGCTTCTTCGGCTCTTCCATCTCGCGCGACATCAGCCAGGCAAGATCGTCGGCGGTGCGGAAGGCCCAGCCGTCGCCGCGTCTTGCCAGCACCACGCCCCGGCCCGCATAGGCGGACTGCAATTCGGCAAGACACAGCCGCACATTGACGTCATCGGGAAGGCGGTCGGCGAGCATCGCCTCGCTCAGAGGCTCGCGCGAGGCAAACAGCAGGGCTTCGAGCATGCGCAGATGCGCCCGGCGGTCATCGGGCGTCAGCGCCGTGACGGTCGCGCTGCGCGGCGTCTCGCCGTCGATGTCGTTACCGGCGCCGCTCATCGGCCCCTCCCTCGCGCCCATCGTCCTCTGGCCCCTGCCCGTCCCGGCCCTGGCGCGTGCGCAGATCGAGCCGCTCGAAGGGGCCGGCCTGACGCAGTTCCGCCCGGCCTTCGCGCACCAGTTCCAGACTGGCCGAAAAACCTGCCGCCAGCCGGCCTTCGCGGTCATCACCGGGCCCGGCATGATCCAGAAGCGTCTGGAGCGGTGTCCAGCCGGCCGCCTTGCCGACCAGTCGCTCCAGGCATTCATACATTTCCGTCAGCGACCAGACGCGGCGCGGGGCCATCTCGACGCGCGCGGCACCGCGAAGGCGGCGCTGTTCGGCATAGGCGCGCAACAGATCGACAAGGCTTGCCTCATAGCGGGCGATGCGATGGTCCCGGATCGCTTCGGGCTGGCCGCGTGCCAGAATATCGCGGCCGAGGCGCGGCCGTTCGGCCAGATGCCGGGCGGCGACCCGCATCGCTTCCAGACGCTGGAGTCGCTCGGCCAGAATCGCGGCCAGTTCCTCGCCGTCCGGCTCGTCGTCGCGGGCCTGCTTGGGCACCAGAAGCCGCGCCTTCAGATAGGCGAGCCAGGCGGCCATGACGAGATAATCCGAGGCGATCTCGATGCGCCGCTCGCGCAGGGTCTCGATGAAGGCGAGATACTGCTCGACCAGTGCGAGAACGGACATTTTCGCAATGTCGACCTTTTCGGTGCGCGCCAGAGCGAGCAAAAGGTCAAGCGGCCCCTCGAAGCCATCGAGATCGACGACGAAGGCCTTGTCGCGGGTCTGAAGGCCGATCACCTCGCCCATCACGCCCCCTCGCCGCCAGCCAGCGCCAGAAGCGCATCGAAACGGCGTTCCGCCCGTTTGCGATCGAAGGCCGCCGGCGCATGGCGTAAGGTGAGCGCCCGGTCCACGCGCGCCAGAGCCTCGCCTTCAAGATGCGGCGTGCCCTCGGCAACGGCATCCATCTCGGCAGCGTCACCATTGCAATGCAGAGCCAGATCGCAGCCGGCGGCGATCGCCCGTTCGGCACGCTGGCGCATCGGTCCGTCCAGCGCCTTCATGGAAAGATCGTCGCTCATCAGGGCAGCGCCGAGCTTCAGTTCGCGGCGCAGATAAGCAAGGGCGCTCGCCGACCACGTCACCGGCAGGTCGGGGTCGAGCGCCTCATAGACGACATGCGCGGTCATGGCGAAGGGCGCGTCGCAAAAGGCCCTGAACGGGGGAAAATCGCTCTTCTTCAGCGCCTCAAGAGGCGCATCGACACGCGGCAATTCCTCATGGCTGTCGGCAAAAGCCCGGCCATGACCCGGCAGGTGCTTGATCACACCGAGCACGCCGCCTTCCGCCAGGCCCTCCAGCACCGGCGCGGCAAAGCGGATGACGCTGTCCGCCTCATGGCCATAGGCCCGGTCGCCGATGATGTCGTGTGCGCCTTGCAGCGGCACATCCAGAAGCGGCAGACAATCGACGTCGATCCCGAGCGCCTGAAGATCGTCGGCAATCAGCCGCGCCCCGAGACGCGCCGCTTCCAGCCCCATGGCGGGAGCGGCCTTCTCGATCGCCTCGAAGCGCCGTGCCGGCGGATAGCGACGCCAGTGCGGCGGGCCAAGGCGCTGCACCCGCCCGCCTTCCTGATCGATGAGAACCGGCGCAACCCGCCCCAGGGCCGCGCGCGCTTCGCCGACGAGCCCGGCCACCTGATCGGGGGTTTCGACATTGCGGGCAAAGAGGATGATGCCGAGCGGATCGGCCGCTTTCAGATATGCGCGTTCCCCCGCCGTGAGACGGGGGCCTGAAAGTCCGACAATCGCTGCGCGTGGTGCCATGGTCTCATGGCGTTAAGGCCATGTCCGGCGGCGGTCAAGCAGCCGCCGGGTTGCGTCAGAAGCGCTGGACGATGCAATCGCCGCCGAGACTGCGCAGCCGCTCACAGCGCTGGTTGGCTGTCTCGCGCGTCATCGGGCCGATGCGCAGGCGGTAATAGATGCCGCGCTCGGCGAGATCGACGCGGCGGATGTCGGGCGTTTCCCCCGAAAGTTCACCAGAGAAACGGCGCTGAAGGTTGGCGAAGGTGTCGCGCGCCTGCTCTTCGGACCGCAAGCTGGCAAGCTGCACGACGAAGCCGCCCCCTTGCGTCGCCGCCACCTGGGGCGCCGGCGCGGGCGTTGCCGCCGGCTGCGGTGCAAGGTTCTGCGGTGCTGCAACCGGTGCAGGGGCCGCTGCCACCGGACGAGCGGGTGCCGGTGCTGCCGGTGCGGGTGCGGGCGTCACCGCTGCGGCGGGCGCGGTCGCCGCGGGAACCACCGGAGCCGGTGCAGGCGTCGGCGCGGGTTCGGGCGCCGGCGGCGCGGATGCGACAGTCACCGGCGTTTCCGGTGCGGGCGGCAGGGGCTGGACCGGGGCCGGCGTCGGCGCAGCAGCGGCCGTTTCCGGTTCTGCGGTCACTTCCACGACGGTGCCGTCGGGCCGCACGGTGACGGTGCGCACCTGACGCGGAGACGGCGGAGCAACGGGGCGCGCGCCGGCAACGGGCGTTGTGGGCGCAGCCGGTTCGCTGGCAGCAGGCGCGGTGTTGGCGGCCGGCGTTGTCGCGGGCGTTGCGACGGGCGCACCCGGTCCGGGCAGCACGACGCGCGGCGTTCCAGTTTCCTGCGCCCCGCCCTGCCCTTCGAGGCGGTCATAGACGGCCTGGCCGGGGCGCGGCTCGCCGGTCTCGAGAGTTTCTGCGGCAACACGCACCGGCTCTTGCGGTGCCCGCACGATGCGCGGCGCGCCGGTCGTTTCCGTTCCGGAAAACAGCCCGGTGAGGACCACGGCGCCAATGCCGAGAACGACGAGGCCGAGAACGACCGCAACGATCTTCAGACCGCGTCTTGGCGCGGGAGCGTCTTCCGGATCGGGATCATGCTCAGGCAACACGCCTTCTTCGCCAAGATGGCGCGGATCGTCGTCTTCAAGGGCTGCCCGGCCGGCCAGTTCATCGAGATCCACCGGCGCGGGATCGCTTCCAGAATCAAAATCGGGTTCGATCCGGGTCCGCACGGGCTCGGCAGGCCGGGAGACCGGCGCTGCTGCGGCAACGGGCGCCGGTTCGTTCTCGTCGAGATCCATGCCGAGATCGTCGAGCGCCGGCAGATCGGCGTTGATTTCCTGAAACAGCGCGTCCTCAAGGTCGATGTTGAGATCGCTGCCGATGTCGCTGTTGAGGTCGCGGGTTTCGCCCGAGACGATGCGGGCGAGTTCGACGAGCGGGTCTTCGCGTTCGCCGCTCGCGCCAAACTGTCCGCGATCCTGGCCCGTATAGGCGTCTTTGCGCTGCGCTGTCATTTCTCGCTGCTCCCCGCCGGCCGGCGTGAGGCAGCCTGTGAGCCTGCCTCGCGCGCCTAGCGCATTTCCTCGGGTGCCGAGACACCCAGAACGCCAAGCCCTGCCGCCAGAACGGATTTCACCGCCCGCACGAGGCCCAGCCTTGCTGCCGTCAACCCTCTGTCATCATGCTTAATAAAGCGTAATTCCGGCAAATCCTTGCCTCGGTTCCACTGGGCGTGAAGCGTGCTGGCAAGCTCGTGAAGGTAAAAGGCGATCCGATGCGGCTCATGCGCCTCGGCAGCCGCATCGACGAGCCGCGGCCACTCGGCCAGCTTGCGGAGCAGCGCCGCCTCGCCCTCATCGGCCAGAAGCGTTCCGGCGCCGGCTGACAGCGGTTCGGCCAGAATTTCCTGGCCCATTTCCGCGCCCGCATTCCTCAGGATCGAGGCGCAGCGGGCATGACCATACTGCACGTAGAAGACGGCGTTGTCCTTGGACTGTTCGGTCACCTTGGCAAAATCGAAATCGAGCGAGGCATCGTTCTTGCGGAAGATCATCATGAAGCGCACCGCATCGACGCCGACCTCGTCGACGACATCGCGCAGGGTGACGAAATTGCCCGAGCGCTTGCCCATGCGCACCGGTTCGCCCTTGTTGAGCAGCTTCACAAGCTGGCAAAGCTTGACGTCAAGCACGGCCGAACCGTTGCTGACGGCTTCCACAGCGGCGCTCATGCGTTTCACATAGCCGCCATGATCGGCGCCCCAGACGTCGATCAGGGTGCCAAAGCCGCGCGCCACCTTGTCGGCGTGATAGGCGATGTCGGACGCAAAATAGGTGTAGCTGCCGTCCGATTTCATCAGCGGCCGGTCGACGTCGTCGCCATAATCGGTGGCGCGGAAAAGGGTCTGCTCGCGGTCTTCCCAGTCCTCGGGAAGCTGGCCCTTGGGCGGCGGCAGGGTGCCCTCATAGATGAGGCCGCGCTGGCGCAGTTCGGCAATCATGGCGCCGACGCGGTCGGTCTCGCCGTTCTGAAGGCTCTTTTCGGAAAAGAAGACATCGTGGACGACATTGAGTGCGGCCAGATCCTCGCGGATCATCGCCATCATCCTGTCGATGGCGGTCTGGCGCACCAGGGGCAGCCACTCGGCCTCATCCTTTTCCAGAAGCGCGGCCCCGTGCGCGGCCTTCAGCGCTTCACCAACGGGCTTCAGATAGTCGCCGGGATAAAAGCCTTCCGGGATCGCGCCGATGTCCTCGCCAAGCGCCTCGCGGTAGCGCAGGAAGGCGGACCGGGCGAGCACGTCGACCTGCGCGCCGGCATCGTTGATGTAATATTCGCGCGTCACGTCGAAGCCGGCATAGGCGAGCAGGCTGGCGAGCGCATCGCCAACGACCGCGCCGCGGCAATGGCCGACATGCATCGGACCGGTCGGATTGGCCGAGACATATTCGACATTGACCCTGCCGGGTTTTTCAGCGCCGCGACCATAGGCATCGGGTGCGGCCAGAATGGCGGCAAGGACGCGGCCATAAACCTCTGCATCGAGACGCAGGTTGATGAACCCCGGCCCGGCGATCTCAGCGCTGGCCACACCCGGCACGGCCTTCAGCGCGGCAACGATCTCTTCGGCCAGATCGCGCGGCTTGCGGCCGAGCGGCTTGGCCAGCACCATCGCGGCATTGGTCGCCAGATCGCCGTGGCTGGCATCGCGCGGCGGCTCGACCGTGACGCGCGACAGATCGAGCGGGCCTTCGGCGGTCCGGTCCAGCCCCTGTTCGCCGAGAACGGCCTTCAGGGCATCGGAATAATGGGCAAAGAGGTGCATCGCAAAGCCTTCGGATGAGACGTCAGCGCGGGGGCTAACGCAAGCTCGGGCTGTCGTCAAACAGCCGTCGATGTTCGATCAGCGCATAGCGGTCCGTCATGCCGGCAATGTAGTCGCAGACGCGCCGGGCAAGGCGCTGCGGGTCGTCGTGCGAAACGCCCTTCTGCCAGACTTCCGGCATCTCCTGCGGCCGCTGCATGTAAAGCGCGAAGAGGTCGGTGACGACGCGGGCGGCCTCGGTGCGGATCTTCACCACGCGCGGATGGCGATAGAGCGCAGGGAAGAGGTAGCCCTTGATCTGGCGGTCGGTCTCGGCCATTTCCGCGGAGAAGGCAATGAGCGGCCGGCTGGCCTGCGCTACATCGTTCAGCGACTGCGGCCGGACCGCATCGAGGCGCCGGGTCGCCTCGGCCAGCACATCCTCGACCATCGCCGTGATCAGCCGGCGGACGAGTTCGGCAATCCGCCGGTCGGGATCGAGACCGGGATGGATGCGGTCGATCTCCTCGATCTGCCGCTTCAGGAACGGCACGGCCTCCAGCAAGGGCGGCAGGGCGATGTGACCGGCCCGCAAGCCGTCGTCGATGTCATGGGCGTTATAGGCAATGTCGTCGGAAATCGCGGCGGCCTGCGCTTCAAGGCCCGGCTGGGTGGACAGATCCAGCGCCGACAGGCCGGCAAAATCGAGAAAGGCATGCGGCAGGCCGCGTCCTTCATACCGCCCGGTCGGCACGCCTTGCGCGTCGGTCAGCGGGCCATTGTGCTTGACCAGCCCGTCGAGTGCCTCCAGCGACAGGTTGAGCCCGTCGAAGGCGGCGTAGCGGTGTTCCAGCCTGGTGACGATGCGCAGCGTCTGGGCGTTGTGATCGAAGCCGCCATAGGGCTCCATCACCGCGTGCAGCGCATCCTCTCCGGTATGCCCATAGGGCGTGTGGCCGAGATCATGGGCGAGCGCCAGCGCCTCGGTCAGATCCTCGTCGAGACGCAGGGCGCGGGCGATGGCGCGGGCGATCTGCGCCACCTCGATGGTGTGGGTGAGGCGCGAGCGGAAATGATCGCCTTCGTGATGGACGAAAACCTGCGTCTTGTGCGCCAGACGCCGGAAGGCGGTGGAATGGACGATGCGGTCGCGGTCGCGCTGAAAGGGGGTGCGGGTCGGGCTGGCCGGCTCGGGCTGGAGACGCCCGCGGCTCTCGGTCGCCCTGGTGGCGAAAGGCGCAAGCGCTTCCCGTCCGTAGCCGATCGCCCCGAATCTGTCTTCGCTGCCCACCGCGACACCCATCTTGTTATCGCCTTGCCCCGCCCCCGGTTGATCGGCGGGACCGCGCGGCTTACCTCTTAATGCGAAATGCGTCCCGCCGTCACCGGCAGGCGCGCCCAAACATGCATGGATCATCGCCATGACCGAGATTTCCCTCAGCGCCAATGCGGCGCGGCGCATCGCCGAGATCGTCGCCAACGAACCCGAAGGCACGATGCTGCGCGTGGCCGTCGAAGGCGGCGGCTGCTCCGGCTTCCAGTATCGCTACGACCTGACGCAGGAGCGCGAGAGCGACGACCTCGTCATCGAGCGCGACGGCGCGACCGTGCTCATCGATCCGGTTTCCCAGCCGCTGCTCGACGGCAGCGAGATCGATTTCGAGGTCTCGCTGATGGGCGCCAGCTTCCAGATCAAGAATCCCAACGCCACCTCCTCCTGCGGCTGCGGCACGAGTTTTTCGCTGTGAGCGCAACGCTGGAGATCGCCACCTTCAACATCAATGGCGTCAAGGCCCGTCTTGAGGCGGCCTGCGACTGGCTGAAGGAAGCCGCCCCCGACATCGCCTGTTTTCAGGAGATCAAGTCAGTGGACGAGGCCTTTCCGCGCGAGCCCTTCGAGGCGCTCGGCTATCACGTGGAAACCCATGGCCAGAAAGGCTTCAACGGCGTCGCCCTATTGTCGAAAATGCCGCCCGAGGACGTCCGCCGCCGCCTTCCCGGCGATGAGGCCGACGAACAGGCCCGCTACATCGAGGCGGTCTATTCGGTTCCCTCCGGCGTCTTCCGCGTCGCCTCGCTTTACCTGCCGAACGGCAACCCGCTCGGCACGGAAAAATTCCCTTACAAGCTTGCCTGGCTCGACCGGCTGGAAGCCCATGCCGCCGATCTGATGGCGCTGGAAGAGCCGCTCGTTCTGGCTGGCGACTACAACATCATCCCCGAACCGCGCGATGCGAAGCGGCCCGAGGCCTGGACGCAGGATGCGCTGTTTCAGCCCGAAAGCCGCGCCGCCTTCCGGCGGCTGGAGGCGCTCGGCCTGACCGATGCCCTGCGCAGCGTCACCGATGCCGAGGGGCTCTATTCCTTCTGGGATTATCAGGCCGGCGCCTTCCAGAAGGACAACGGCATCCGCATCGACCATCTGATGCTGTCGCCGGAAGCGGCCGACCGGCTGCAGACCGTGCGCATCGACAAGCATGTGCGCGGGCGGGAAAAACCCTCCGACCATGTGCCGGTGGTGGGCGTTTTTTCGCTCGAATCGTAACACTTTGGAACGGCCGGGAAGCGTGCTATCCTTCGTGGATGCGATGGCTGCCTGTCCTTGCGCTGATCCTGATGATGCCGCTCCCTGCGGTGGCGGATGGCGCGCCGAATGTGCCCTGCCGCTGTCGCTTCTTCGGCACCTATTTCGAGCTGGGGCAGACCGTTTGCATGCGCACGCCCGATGGGCCGCGTCTCGCCCGCTGCTCGATGATGCTCAACAACACCAGTTGGGACATCAGCCGCGAATCCTGCCCGCAGGCGCGCATGACGCCGCTTCCGGCCGTGCCGGCCTATCGACTGGCGGATTTCGGCAAGAGTGACGCGGTGCCGCTCAGCGCAGCGGCGGCAGTTCCAGACGCGCGGTGAGCGCGGTGCCTTCCGGGCTTGCCAGCCATTCCTCAGCCATCTGCAGAGCGCGGGCGCGTTCGTCGACGGTTCCGAGCGCGAAATAGCGTTCGTGCAGCGACAGGGCCCGGTCGCGCAGCGCGCCGTCGAGCGCGATGGAGCGCGCGACCGTCAGCCACATCAGGCCGGCGGAGCGATGGGCGCGCAGTGGCGCCTCGCCGAGGAAGAGCACTTCGCCGAGAAGGAGCTGGGCCGGCACCTGGCCCTTGCGGGCGGCCAGCGTCAGCCAGCGGGCCGCCTGACGCACATCGCGCTCGCCGCCCTCGCCCTGAAGATACATCCGTCCGAGATGGAACTGGGCGTCGGCATCGCCGAAATAGGACGCGGCGTAGCGATAAAGCTCGCGCGCGCGCTCCGGGTCGGGCGACAGGCGCTGGTTGATGCCGGAGGCATAATAGGAGCCGAGCGCAACGAAGGCGTTGGCGACGAAACGCGCCTGCGCGGTGCCGGGCCGGTCCTCGGCATGGGCATCGGCGATGGCGGAGAAATAATCGAAGGCGCGGCCGTCGTCTTCCGGCACGCCGTCACCGGTCGCATACATCTGACCGAGCTTCCACAGCGCGATGGAATGCCCGCCCTCGGCAGCCGCTTCCAGGGCGCTGCGCGCGGTGTCGCGATCGCCGGCAAAATAGGCCGTGGCGCCGGCGCGGAACGCGGCCACCGGGTCGGCCGTCCACGCCCGCACGGCATCATCGGCCTGCGCCGGCGCCGCGAAGGCACCAGCCAGAGCCAGGACAGCAGAAAGGACCGTCTTATATGTCAGCATAGACATGTTTCTCCGCCGCCCCGCCGGGATGCGTGACGGCTCCGTCACGCGCCGAACCGACGGTCGCGGCATATTTCCAAAGCGCACCCGAGGCATAATCGGTCTCGCGCGGCGTCCAGGCCTTGGCACGCTCGGCGAGTTCTTCCTCGGAAAGCTGAACCTTGAGGATGCCGTCCACGGCATCGATTTCGATGATATCGCCATCGCGCAGAAGGCCGATGGGACCGCCCACCGCCGCTTCCGGGCCGACATGACCGATGCAGAAGCCGCGGGTCGCGCCGGAGAAGCGTCCGTCGGTGATCAGCGCCACCTTGTCGCCCATGCCCTGACCATAGAGCGCGGCGGTGGTGGCGAGCATTTCACGCATGCCGGGGCCGCCCTTCGGGCCCTCGTAGCGGATCACCAGCACTTCGCCCTCCTTGTAGGTGCGGTTCGTCACCGCCTCGAAACAGGCTTCCTCGGAATCGAAGCATCGCGCAGGACCGGTAAACTTCAGGTTCTTCATGCCGGCGACCTTCACGATCGCCCCGTCGGGCGCCAGATTGCCGGAAAGGCCGACGACGCCGCCGGTCACCGTGATCGGGTTGTTCGCCGGACGAACGACATCCTGATCGGGGTTCCAGGACACCTTTTCCATGTTCTCCGCCATGGTGCGGCCGGTGACGGTCATGACGTCGCCGTGCAGATAGCCATGCTCCAGCAGCGTCTTCATCAAGAGCGGAATGCCGCCAGCTTCGAACATGTCCTTGGCGACATAACGGCCGCCCGGCTTGAGATCGGCGATATAGGGCGTGCGCTTGAAGATCTCGGCGACGTCGAAGAGGTCGAACTTGATGCCGATTTCATGCGCGATCGCCGGAAGATGCAGGGCCGCATTGGTCGAGCCGCCGGATGCGGCCACCACGGTGGCGGCATTTTCCAGCGCCTTGATGGTGACGATGTCGCGCGGGCGGATGTTGCTCTTCAAAAGCTCCATCACCTTCTCGCCGGCGGCGAAGCAGAACCGGTCGCGGATCTCGTAAGGCGCCGGCGCGCCGCAGGAATAGGGCAGCGCCAGACCGATCGCCTCGGCGACCGTCGCCATGGTGTTGGCGGTGAACTGCGCGCCGCAGGAGCCGGCCGAGGGGCAGGCCACCTGTTCCAGTTCCTTCAGATCCTCGTCGGAGAGATTTCCGACCGAATGCATGCCGACCGCCTCGAAAACGTCCTGAACCGTGACCTGACGGCCCTTGAAGGTGCCCGGCAGGATCGACCCGCCATAAAGGAAGATCGAGGGGACATTGAGACGGACCATCGACATCATCATGCCCGGC
>JAGRKQ010000065.1:0-2778 GCA_020442235.1 Hyphomicrobiaceae bacterium
GCGGTGCCGGAAGGCGCGCCGCTCACGGTCTATCTGGCGGCGCTCGCCACCATCGTCTCGGTTTCGGCGGGCTGGTATCTCGTCTTTGCGCAGATCGTCTCGACGCGCGGCGTGCGCGGGGCCTTCGAGCGCCTGCACCGCCCGCTGCACCGGGTGATGGCCTTTGCCTTTGCCGGCTTCGGCCTCAAGCTGCTTCTTGCGCGGAGCGCGGCATGAGCGCGCGCGTGCTTTCCAGCCTCAAGAGCCCCGATCTTGCCGGCATCGGCGACAACACCGTCGCCATCCTGCCGCTCGGCGCCACGGAGCAGCACGGGCCGCATCTGCCGCTCGGCACGGATTTTCTCATCGCTGGCGCTGTGGTCGCCCATGCCCTGCGCAAGATCCCCGAAACGGTGGATGCGATCGCGCTGCCGGCCCTGCCGCTCGGCGCCTCGATGGAGCATCAGGGCTTTGCCGGCACGGTGAGCCTTTCCTACAAGGTGTTGCACGATCTTCTCGTCGAGATCGGCGGATCGCTGGCCGACAGCGGCATTCGCCGGCTTCTGTTTCTCAATGCCCATGGCGGCAATGTCGGCACGCTTCTGAACGTGACGATGGAGCTGCGCGCACGCCGCGGGATTCTCGCTGTTGCGACCAATGCCGGGCGGTTCGGCGAGCCGGAAGGGTTGATCGCGCCGGAAGCGCGCGCCCTCGACATCCATGGCGGCTTTCTGGAAACCAGCCTGATGCTGGCGATCCGTCCGGAACTCGTCGACATGGACAAGGCGGAGGATTTTTCCTCGCGCCAGAGCATGCATCTGGAAGAGGATCGCTATCTGCGCGCCTATGGTCCGGTCGGCTATGGCTGGCTGGCCGGCGACCTCAACCCCAAGGGGGCGATGGGCCATGCGGGCGCTGCCACAAAGGAAGCCGGGCGCGCCATCCTCGATCATCAGGCGGGAGAGCTTGCCCGCCTCATCGGCGAGATCGCGGCGATGGACATCACCGGCTTTGCGCCACTCGGTGCTGACAAGACGCCCTGAATCGTCTCACCGGGCGAAGCGTTTCACCAGGCGTCGATGCGGGTTGTGAACCAGCTGGCGATGGCCTGCCAGACGGCGTCCCTGCCGACCTTGTCCTCGATGCCGTGCTCCAGATTGGGGTTGTCGTTGACCTCGATGACAACGACCCCGCCATCGGCGGTTTCCTTCAGATCGACCCCATAGAAGCCATCCCCGATGAGCTGCGCCGCCTTGACGCCGGCATCCAGAACGGCCGGGGGCACGTCTTCCAGCGCGAAGGCCTTGAAGCCGCCCTCGACCGGCGCGCCGTCGTCGCGGTGGCGGATGATCTGCCAGTGCGCGCGCGCCATCATGTACTGGCAGGCGAAGATCGGCTGGCCGGCGATCACGCCGATGCGCCAGTCATAGTCGGTGGGCATGAATTTCTGCGCCAGAAGAAGATCGCTGTCCTCCAGCCAGGCCTTGACCAGTGCCTCGCAGGCGGCACGGTCGTTCACCTTCTTGACCGAGCGCGAGAAGGACCCGTCCGGGATCTTCAGGACCATCGGGTAACCCAGCGCCTTTTCGGCGGCATCGATGTCCTTGAGCGAGCCGATCATTTCGGTCGGCGGCACCGGCACGCCGTTCGCGGTCAGAAGTTCCTTCAGATAGAGCTTGTTGGTGCAGCGGATCATCGAGACGGGATCGTCGATCACCGGCATGCCTTCCTGCACGGCGCGGCGGGCAAAGCGGAAGGTGTGGTTGTCGATGGAGGTCGTCTCGCGGATGAAGAGCGCGTCATATTCGGCCAGCGAAGCCAGATCCTTGCGGGTGATGAGTTCGATCTCGATGCCCTGTTTTTCGGCGAATTTCTGGAAGTATTTGAGCGTTGCCGGCGAAGAGGGCGGCATTTCCTCGCCCGGATCGTAGAGCACGGCGATGGCGTAGCGCGGCTGGGCCTTCTTCTTCGGCGCCTTCCAGTCGCGGCGGGTGTAGCGGGCAAGCGCCTGATGAAAGAAGGCCGCTTCCTGTCCGGTCAGCTTCGACAGCGGCAGGGCGCGGATGCGGGCGATGCGGGTGAACTCGCCGGGCGTCAGGGAGAGTTCCAGAACCGGCGTGCGGAACCAGTCGAAGACGAGCCGGCCGAACCGTTCCAGCCGCGGGTCCTCGCATTCGCCGAAGACGAGCAGCAGCCGGGCCGGCGCCGGGTCGCCCTTGGCGACGCAGCGGTTGAGATTGTCCTCAAGCTCGGGCAGCGCGTGGGCATAGGTGGTGCGCCCGCGCAGCTCCAGCATGGTCTCGACCGTCGGCACGATGCGGTGGCCGCGTGCCTCGCCCAGAAGGGAGGCGTAATAACCGGCGGACTGGTAGCCATAGGTGCGGGCAAGGTTGATGACCTTGACGCGCTCGCCGGCAAAAAGCTGCGGCCGGGCGAGATAGTCGCGCGTCGTCATCACCTTGTGCGGCGTGTCGGCGTTGGAAAGATCCTTGGCATTGTCCACGAGGATCAGCCAGTCGGGCATGATGGGGTCTATCCTGCTGCGTCACCATGAGAGCGGGTGACGATGATGGCGGCTTTGAGGCCGGCACGGCCCCAGCGGGCCATGCGGTCAAACAGGGTGCGGGGGATCGGCAGGCTGGCCGCGTCGACATGGCTTTCGTCGCGGCTGTCTTCCACCCAGGGGTCGTGGATGAAGAGATGGTCGTCATCGGCGCCCCAGACCAGAATCCAGTGCGGCACCTGCTTGGCGAACATCGTCCAGCCGGAAATGAGCACGATGGCAAGCGCCCCGTTGCC
>JAGRKQ010000065.1:2870-8153 GCA_020442235.1 Hyphomicrobiaceae bacterium
CGCATGACGGCGCGCTTGTCCTCGTTGCGCACGCTTTCCAGAAACAGAAGATCGCCGGTGTTGATGTGAATGGCGGTTCGGGCCCCGCGGCGGGCCAGCGCGACGGCGAGGCCATATGGGTCGCAGCCGCCGAGGCCGGAAGTCATGAAGACGGTCGTCGCCTCGCGCCAGAGGCGCAGCTCCATCGCCGCATCGGCTGCCGCGCCAAGGCCAAGGCCGCCGAGCGCCATCAGCGCGCAGGCCGGCCCGCAGGTGAAATCCGTCGTCTGCTCGTAATAGGCCGGCGCGCCCTTCGGGGTTTCGGCGCGCAGATGCTTCTGCATGCGCAGCGCCGCCATGCCGTCCTCATAATAGGCCGGGATGCGTTCGAAGGGGCGGTAGCCGGCTCGGCGGTAAAGCGCCAGCGCGGCGCCATTGTCCTCGCGCACCTCCAGCCGCAGGACCATGCGGTCGGCCTCATAGGCGGCGTCTTCGGCCGCTTGAAGCAGCCCGTGCGCCAGACCCTGGCCGCGCCGGGCTGGGGAAACGGCCAGCGAATACAGCCGGGCCAGGCCGGTGCCCTTGCGCAACAGGATGAGCGCATAGCCCGAAAGCGGCGCATCCGCAGCATCGTCCGTCACGAGCAGGATCGCCGTCGGGGCTTTCAGGAAAGCGCGCAGCGAACGTTCCGACAGCCGGTCGGAGGTAAAGGCCGCGCGCTCCAGCGCGACGAGGCGTGGCAGGTCGGATGCGACCGCCTGGCGGACCGGAAGAGAGGAAGGGGAACCTTCAGAAGGGACGTGCAAGGTGCGGTTACCGTCAGGAATCGCGATAGCTATACACCGGCCCGTTCGGCTTGCGTAGACGCCGGACTGCCACATCAGCCGGCTGCAACTTTACAGGGCGCTGTGGCGCAAGAATTGTGTCACAGGGGTTGCGCCGAGGGCATGATTTTGCTGAACTCGCGCCATATTCTTCGTGCCGGGCATGCTCTGTTCCGGCAGCGATTTTTCGGCCGATATGGCGCGGAGCGGAGGTGTGCGATGTTGCTGCGGATGATGTGTGTCGTGTTGACTGCACTGGTGGCCAGCGGCGGTTTGGCCTATGCCCAGGACGATCTCGAAGCGCGGCGTGCTGCCGCGATACGATACGTGCAAAGCCCTTTTATGCAGGACATGCTTGCTGCGCTAAATTCGCCCGCTTCCCTTCAGACAATACTCGGGGCAACCAGCGCGCAATGGAGCAATATTCCGGAACATCACCGGGAGAAGATCACCAGCATCATGAACGAGGAAATGGAAACGCTTGTCCCGGTCATGAACGCGGCTATGGTTGAAGCCGTTGCGCAAACTATGACCCTCGAGCAAATCGAATTGCTCGATGCCTTCTATCGATTACCGGAAATGCGCGATCTGAATGCCAGATTTAACGACATGAACCGGATCATGATGCAAGGTATCGCGCCGCAAATGCAGGCGGTGCAGGCTCGTATGCTGGAACGAATGCGTAGGGAGGTTCGGTAGGCCTGGCTGGAGCTTTCAGCCCGGCTCTGTTCCGGCAAGAGCGTGCCGGCCGTCCGCGCCTGTGATAGAGGGCGGTTGAACCTTCCGTCTTGAGCGCCACATCCTGAACATGAACGCTCCCGTCAAGCCCGATGAGACCGCCCGCCCGACCGTGCTCGATGTTTCGGGCATGACCTGTGCCGCCTGCGCCACCCGGCTGGAAAAGGTGCTCGGCAAGGTCGACGGCGTGTCGCGCGCCAGCGTCAACTACGCTGTCGAGACCGCCGTCGTCGAAGGCAGCGGGCTGGCCCTTCCCGAATTGCTTGCCGCCGTGGAGCGGGCCGGGTTCTCGGCCAGCGAGCGCCGGGACACCGCACGCGAGCGGCGGCAGGCCGAAGAGCGCCGCGCGGCCGAGGCTCGCGCCGAGATGAAGCGCACGCTGATGCTCTTTGCCATCTCGGCGCTGCTGACCTTGCCGCTGGTGGCGCCGATGATCGTCAGGCCCTTCGGCGTCATGGCGCATCTTCCGGTGATGGCCGAACTGGCGCTGGCCTCCATCGTGCAGGTTCTGGCCGGACAGCGTTTCTATCGCGGGGCTTTCGCGGCCCTGCGGGGCGGCGGCGCGAATATGGACGTCCTCGTCTCGCTCGGCACCTCGGCGGCCTATTTCTATTCGCTCGCCCTTGTCCTGACGCAGGGCGATGCGGCGCGCGGGCACCTTTATTTCGAGGCATCCGCCGTCATCCTGACGCTCGTCCTTCTCGGCAAGCTGATGGAGATGCGGGCCAGGCAGGCGACGACCTCGGCGCTTCGCAAGCTGATGGAATTGAGGCCCGAGACGGCCGAGCGGCTGATGGCCGACGGCACGACGCAAACGGTGGCGGTGGAAGCCCTGGTGCCGGGCGACACGGTGCTCGTGCGACCGGGCGAGCGCCTTCCCGTCGACGGCGTCGTGGCCAAGGGGGTCAGCGAAATCGACGAGAGCCTCGTCACCGGCGAGAGCCTGCCCGTCACCCGCGAGCCGGGCGGCGCGGTGATCGCCGGCTCGATCAACGGCACGGGCAGCCTCACCATCGAGGTGCGGGCGACGGGCGAGGATACCGAGCTTTCGCGCATCGTGCGGCTGGTCGAGGCGGCGCAGACCGGCAAGGCGCCGGTGCAGCGGCTCGTCGACCGTATTTCGGCGATCTTCGTGCCCGTGGTTCTTGTCATCGGCGTTGCGACATTCGCGCTCTGGTGGCTTGCCGGCGGAACGATGGAGGCGGCGATCACGGCGGCGGTCTCCGTCTGGGTCATCGCCTGCCCCTGCGCCCTCGGCCTTGCAACGCCAACCGCGCTGGTCGCGGGGACGGGCGCCGCCGCCCGCGCCGGCATTCTCATCCGCGACATCGCGGTTCTGGAAAGCCTCGGCACGGTGAAGGCCGTGGCCTTCGACAAGACCGGCACCCTGACCGAAGGCCGGCCGGAACTCGTTTCCGTGCTGCCCGTCCGGCAGGGGGCGGCGGACAAGCTTCTGGCGCTGGCTGCCGCGGTGCAGGACAAAAGCGAGCATCCGCTTGCCTCGGCGGTGGTGCGCGCCGCACGCGACAAGGGGCTTGAACTGCCGCCCGCCGAAGACTTCCGCGCCATACCGGGCAAGGGCGCCCATGCCACGGTCGGCGGCCGGCGGGTGGCGATCGGCAACCGCGCGCTTCTGACCGAACTTGGCCTTGCCGGAGAAACGCTCTCCAACCTCGTCGACCAGTCCGAACGCGCCGGGCGCACGACCGTTGCCCTTGCCGTCGATGCCGATGTCGTCGGGCTTCTCGCCTTTGAAGATCAGCCGCGCGCCGAGGCGCAGTCCGTCGTTGCCCGCCTGAAGGCGCGCGGACTGGCGGTTGTCATGCTCACCGGCGATGCGCCGCCCGTTGCCCGCAGGATCGGTGCGTCCCTCGGCCTGTCGCGGATCGAGGCGGGGCTGCTGCCGGGCGACAAGAGCGAGCGGATCGGCGCGCTCGAGGCCGATCTCGGCCCGGTCGCGATGATCGGCGACGGCATCAACGATGCCCCGGCGCTCACCGCGGCCACCGCCGGCATCGCCATGGGGTCGGGGGCTGATGTGGCGCTGGAAACGGCGGGCGTCACCCTGATGCGGCCCGATCTCACGCTTGTTCCGGCGGTCTTTGACGTCGCGGCACGGACCACGGCGAAGATCCGCCAGAATCTCGGCTTTGCCTTCGTCTTCAATGTGATCGGCATTCCGGTGGCCGCGTTCGGGCTGTTGTCGCCGGCGCTGGCCGGTGCCGCGATGGCGGCAAGCTCGGTCTGCGTCGTCACCAATGCCGCGCTTCTGGCGCGCTGGAAGCCGTTGGGCCGGGAGCAATGATAGCCGGTTTTGAACCCTTCGAGGCCGAAGGGGAGGGCGTCACCATCCACGGCGTTCGCGGCGGCGAGGGGCCACCGCTTCTGTTGTTGCACGGGTTTCCGCAAAGCCACCTTCTGTGGGAGCGGATCGCGCCGCTTCTGAAGGATCGTTTCACGCTCGTGATGCCGGACCTGCGCGGTTACGGCGCTTCCGGCAAGCCGGCTTCGGGGCCGGACCATGCAGCCTATTCCAAGCGGGCGATGGCCGCCGACATGGTGCGGGTGATGGCGGGTTTCGGTCATGAGCGCTTCTTTGTTGCCGGCCACGACCGGGGCGGGCGCGTCACGCACCGCATGGCGCTCGATCATCCCGAGCGGATCGACAGGGCGGCCGTGCTCGACATCGCGCCGACGCTCGCCATGTACCGGTCGACGGACGAGCGCTTCGCGCGCGCCTATTGGCACTGGTTCTTCCTGATCCGCCCGCATCCTCTGCCCGAACGCTCCATCGCCGCCGCGCCGGACGCCTATCTGGATGCGTTTTTCGGTGGCTGGGGCACGCGCCCGAAGATTTCAGAGGCGGCCATGGCCGCCTATCGGGCGGCCTTTGGCGATGAAGAGGCCCTGCGGGCGATGTGCGAGGATTACCGCGCCGGCGCCGGCATCGACCTCGAGCACGACACGGCCGATCTCGATCGCAGGATCGCCTGTCCGCTTCTGGTGCTCTATGGCGGCGACGGCGTGATTGCACAGTGCTTCGACGTTGCTGCGCTGTGGCGCGACCGCGCGGGCGCGCTCACCGTCCGGGCGATGCCCGGCGGACATTTCTTCGTCGACGATCACCCGGGCGCGACGGCCGAGGCGCTGGCGGATTTCTTCGCCAGCGCTTGAGGAACGGGGTTCAGACGCCGCGCAGGGGCTCGGACAGGCGGGCCGAGCGATAGAAGGCAACGAGCGCGGCAAGGCCGACAAGACAGAGGGCGGCGTCGATGCCTTCCTCGACGAGGAGCGGCAGGCCGAAGAGCCCGGCCAACGCCCAGCCCGTGACGATGGCGATGGCGGCAAATTCGGCGGCAAGAGTGATCAGCATGGCGGCGAGGCTGACGACGCGGGCCATGTTCAGGGGCGCAAGGGCGCCGGCGGTGGAGGTCATTTTGGGGATCGGTTCCGGCCCATGATCGGGCGAGGAAGAAGATGATCGCATTGCAGGCCGTCTTCCAGAGGCCTTGAAGGGGCTTGCCGATCACATTTAATGACAGGGACAAGCGACGGGCCCCGGCATGCCGGTGGACCGTCTTCCCCGCGGGTGCCGCGGGGCAGCAAGGACAAGATCAGGCCATGAACGAGACCGCAACGACCGACAAGATGCCCGTCACCGTGCTGACCGGCTATCTCGGCGCCGGCAAGACGACGCTGCTCAACCAGATCCTGACCAAGGATCACGGCAAGCGCTATGCCG
>JAGRKQ010000066.1:0-3170 GCA_020442235.1 Hyphomicrobiaceae bacterium
ATGGGTCGCTTCGATGCGGCCTTCCTCGATATCCCGGACGAGGTGATCCGCGCCACGATCCGCGCCAATCAGAAGTGTTTCGTCCTGAAGGACCCGGCGACGGGCCGGCTTGCCAACGCGTTCCTGCTTGTTGCCAACATCGAGGCGAGCGACGGCGGCAAGGCGATTGTTGCCGGCAATGAGCGCGTCATCCGCGCCCGCCTGTCGGATGCGCTTTATTTCTGGCAGACGGACCAGAGGCCGGTGCCGGATGCCGGGACATTTTCCGCGGTGGCCGAAGCGCTCGGCCTCGATCCGGCAAAGCCGCTCGATCAGCGCATGGCGCGGCTCGATGCGCTGGGCGTCGTCTTTCATGCGAAACTTGGCTCGCAGGGCGAGCGCGTGCGCCGCATCGCGGCTCTGGCCGAACACATTGCCCCGCTGGTCGGCGCCGATGCCGGCCTTGCCCGCCGCGCGGCGCTGCTTGCCAAGGCCGATCTTCAGACCGAGGTCGTCGGCGAGTTTCCCGAGCTTCAGGGCCTGATGGGCCGCATCTACGCCGAAAAGCAGGGCGAAGCGTCGTCCGTTTCGGCGGCCATCGAGGATCACTACAAGCCGCTCGGTCCCACCGATCGCGTCCCGACCGATCCGGTGGCGATTGCCGTTGCGCTCGCCGACAAGATCGATCTCCTCACCGGCTTCTTCACCATCGACGAAAAGCCGACCGGTTCCAAGGATCCCTTCGCGCTGCGCCGCGCCGCCTTGGGTGTAGTGCGCATTCTGGTGGAGAACGGGGTGAGCCTCGGTCTGCTTGCGCTTCTCAGGCGCGATGAGGAAAGAGCAGCCGCTGCCAACGATCTTCTCGCCTTCATCCATGACCGACTGACTGTCAGTCTGCGCGATGCCGGGCGGCGCCACGATGTCATCGATGCGGTTCTGGCCCGCACCGGCGGCGGCGATGATGTCTACCGTCTCGTTGGCGCGGTTGAAGCGCTGGAGGCCTATCTTGCGACCGAAGACGGCACCAATCTCGTTGCCGGACTGAAACGCGCCGCCAACATCCTCGCCGCCGAGGAAAAGAAGGGCACGCAGGTTGCCGGGACCGTCAATCCGGCGCTATTTGCCGAAGAGGCTGAACGCGCGCTCTTCGAGGCGGCAAGCGAGGTGGCGGAGTTCGCCGCGCTCAACACGGCGGCGGGCGATTTTGCCGGCGCGCTCAACTGGCTGTCGCGCCTGCGCGGTCCCGTCGATGCCTTCTTCGAGGCTGTGCTGGTCAATGCCGAGGATGAGGCCGTGCGCGCCAACCGCCTGGCCCTCGTCCGTCTGGTGCGGGACGCCGGCCTTGCCGTGGCCGATGTGACGAAGCTTGCGGGTTGAGTTTTTTGACTGGATTCCCGGGTCAAGCCTGGGAATGACGCGGTGCTTGTTGGTCCCGTTCTTGCGGTTCGCTCGCGCGTGCTCGCTCAACGTGCGGATCGGGACGGCCAAGAGCATTCTCTGGACCTTGAATCTCTCATGCGTCATTCCCGCCCTTGTGGCGGGAATCCAGTCACTGATTTAGTTCCTCGATCAGGTCACGCCATTCAGGATTCAATTCCTCAATGAGCTTGAGCTTCCATTTGCGGGGCCATCGCTTGATTGACGTCTCACGCTGAATGGCGTCTTCGATCCGTGGATGCGTTTCATAGAAGACAAGCTGGCTCAGACCATATTGTGCAACGAAGCCCTCAGGCCGATGTCGATGCTCATCCATGCGTCGAGCAATGTCCGCCGTCACACCGGTGTAGAGTGTTCCGTTTCGTTTGTTGGTCAGAATGTAGACAAAGCCAGCCATGCCAAAACGAAGGCTGACCTGGATTCCCGGGTCAAGCCCGGGAATGACGCCTGAGAGTAGGTAAGGCGTCGCCCCAAACTCCGTCATTCCCGCCCTTGGTTCGCGGGAATCCAGGCTGAGCGAGCTACATGCTCAGGAAATTCCGATATCCAGCCCGATGTCGAGGGCCGGCGAAGAAGCGGTGATCCAGCCCGATGAGATGTAGTCGACGCCGCTTTCGGCGACGGCCGCAACGGTCTCCAGCGTGATGCCGCCGGAAGCTTCCAGCACGGCGCGGCCCCTGTTGAGGGCGACGGCCTCGGCGAGCGTTGCCGGGCTCATATTGTCGAGCAGCACGATCTTCGCGCCGCACTGAAGCGCTTCCTCGAACTGCGCCAGCGTGTCGACCTCGATCTCGACCGCCGTCATGTGGCCGCCGAAGGCATGGGCCGCATCGAGCGCCGCCTGCACCCCGCCGGCAACGGCGATGTGGTTGTCCTTGATGAGGATCGCATCGTCGAGGCCGAAGCGGTGGTTGGAGCCGCCGCCCTTTTTCACCGCATATTTCTGCGCCGCGCGCAGGCCCGGCAGCGTCTTGCGGGTGCAGGTGATCTTCGCCTTCGTGTGCGCGATGGCATCGGCAAACCGACCCGTCGCCGTGGCGATGCCGGAAAGATGGGTGAGGAAATTGAGCGCCACCCGCTCGGCGGAAAGCACCAGCCGCGCCGGGCCGGCAACGCGCCCGACGATCTGGCCGGGCGCGATGCGCTCGCCATCGCCCGCTTCGGCGGCAAAGGCCGCGCCCTCGCCGATGAGGCGGAAGGCGCTGGCGGCGAAGGGAAGGCCGCAGACGATCCCGTCCTTGCGGGCGGCGAAGACCGCTTCGGCCACGGCATCCGGCGGGATCGTCGCCTGGGTGGTGATGTCGCCGGCGCGGCCGAGATCTTCCAGAAGCGCGGCCTTGACCATTTCATCGATGATCGGGCGCGGCAGGTCGGGCGGATTGAAGGGCATCGGCGGGTTCCATTCAGGCGGCGCGGGCGCCAAGGGAGGCGGCAAGGGCGCGGGCCATTGTCAGCGTCATCATGCTGCGGCGGGCAAGGGCGGGGTTCTCGTGCGGAAAATCGGTGCGGTAATGGCCGCCGCGGCTTTCCTCGCGCAGAAGCGCCGATGCGGCGATCATCAGCGCACTGGTGGCGATGCCGCGCGCCTGAAGCGAGAAGGCACGCGCTTCAAGGTCGGCGAAGAGGGCGAGCGCCGTTTCCAGCCCGGCGCGGTCGCGTTCCACCCCGACATGATCCTGCATGGCGGCGCGGATGATCGGCAGGACTTCCTCGTCGATGGAGCCCGCGCCGAGGCCGGCGCCCTGGCTGCCGAT
>JAGRKQ010000066.1:3271-5007 GCA_020442235.1 Hyphomicrobiaceae bacterium
GCCAGCCGGTTGGCGCCGTGAACGCCGGTGGACGCGACCTCGCCGCCGGCCCACAGGCCGTCCAGCGTGGTGCGGCCGGACGCATCGGTCAGGATGCCGCCCATGTGATAGTGCTCGGCCGGCGCGATGGGCATCGGCTCGGTCAGGGGGTTGAGGCCGCAGGCCTGGGCATGGGCATAGACGGTCGGAAAGCGCGTGGCGAGTGCGGCGCCCACCGCCGCGCGCGTGTCGATGAAGGCGCCGCGCCCGTCGCGGTTCGCCCGGTGCACGGCCCGTGCAACGATGTCGCGCGGGGCGAGTTCCATCGCCGGGTCGACGCCTTCCATGATGCGCCGGCCTTCACGGTCGACGAGGATCGCACCCTCGCCGCGCAGCGCCTCGGTGACGAGCGGCGCCGGATCGCGGCCGACATTGAGCGCGGTCGGGTGAAACTGCACGAACTCGGCATCGGCGATGACAGCGCCGGCGCGCGCCGCCATGGCAAGGCCGAGCCCGCGCGCTTCCGGCGGATTGGTGGTGACGGCGTAAAGCCCGCCGACCCCGCCGGAGGTGATGACGGTGGCATCGGCATAGAAGCGCACCGGCGGGCGCTCGGGATCGCGGGCATGGCGGGCGACGACGCCGCGCACGGATTTGCCTTCGGTGATCAGCGCCTCGGCGATGTAGCCGTCGCGCACCCGGATCGAGGGAGTGCGGCGCACGCTGGCAACCAATGCTTCCATGATCGCGCGCCCGGCCATGTCGCCGCGCACATGCACGACGCGGCGGGTGGAATGGGCGGCCTCGCGCCCGACCGCCAGCCGGCCTTCCAGATCGCGGTCGAAGGGCACGCCATAGGCAAGAAGATCGTGGATGCGCGCGCGCGCCTCGCCGACCATCAGCGCGGCCATCTTTTCCTGCACCAGTCCGGCGCCGGCGGCGATGGTGTCGGCCAGATGGGCCTGCGGCGTATCGCCTTCCGAGACGGCTGCGGCGATGCCGCCCTGCGCCCAGGCCGAAGAGGCGCCTTCGCCGATCGGCGCGGAAGTGAGGACGGTGACCGGGCGCGGCGCCAGCTTGAGGGCGCAGAACAGGCCCGCGAGCCCGCCGCCGATGATCACGACGTCATCAACGGCGCTTTCGCCAGTATGCGCGAAACCTTCCATTGTTCACTCCCTCGGCGCGCCGTTGCTGATATGGCCGGCGCGCCGCAACATAGATCGGGGCTGTTGTGATCAGCTCTTGAGGTTCACCATGCGCTCGACCGAACGGCGTGCCCGCTCGGCGACGTCGGGGTCGATCAGCACCTCGCCGTCCATCTCCAGAAGCGTATCGAGGATCTTCGGCAGGGTGATCCGCTTCATGTGCGGGCACAGGTTGCAGGGGCGGATGAACTCCACACCCGGCGCGGCGGAGGCGACGTTGTCGGCCATCGAGCACTCGGTGACCATCAGCACCTTGCCGTCCGGATTGTCGACCACCCAGTTGATCATGTGCGCGGTGGAGCCGGTGAAATCAGCCTCGGCAATGACGTCCGGCGGACATTCGGGATGGGCGATGATGCGGATCGAGGGATCGGCTTCGCGGTAGGCGGCAAGCTCCGCGCCGGTGAAGCGCTCATGCACCTCGCAGGCCCCTTTCCAGGCGATGATCTCGACATCGGTCTGCGAGGCGACCCACTTGGCCAGATACTGGTCAGGCAGGAAGATGACCTTCTTCACCCCGAGGCTTTCCACCACCTGCACCGCGTTGGACGA
>JAGRKQ010000066.1:5061-6624 GCA_020442235.1 Hyphomicrobiaceae bacterium
ACCGGAACGCCCGGATAGGCTTCGCGCAGGGCCCGCACATCCGCGCCGGTGATCGAGGCGGCGAGCGAGCAGCCGGCGTCGAGATCCGGGATCAGGACCGTCTTTTCCGGGTTCAGAAGCTTGGAAGTCTCGGCCATGAAGTGCACGCCGCACTGGATGATGACATCCGCATCCACCCTGGTGGCCTCGCGGGCAAGCTGCAGGGAATCGCCGACAATGTCCGCAACGCCGTGAAAGATCTCCGGCGTCTGGTAATTGTGGGCGAGAATCACCGCGCCGCGTTCCTTCTTCAGCCGATTGATCGCCGCGATGTAGGGCGCGTGAACGGGCCATTCGATCGCGGGGATCGCATGCTTGACCTTCTCGTAGATCGGCGCGGTTTCGGCGGCGATCTCCGGCGTGTAGTCGAGCGAAGGCCGCTCGAGAACCGGCCAGCTGCGGGCCGAAGCGCTCGGGCGGGCGGGGCCAAGAATGGTGATGGTGTCCATGCGGGGGCACTCCCATTTTGCTCATTTTGAGCATAAATCCGGCGCAACTTTCACCGAAACGATTTTTGCTCATCCTGAGCACAGATAGGATGGTCAGCCTGCGGGGTCAAGAAGCCGGATCAGGATTTCGCCTGCAATTCTGCCATGCGAGGCATGAGGAAATTTCGCTTATAAGCGGGCCCTTGCATGTATATCCTCGCCGACGGAACCACTTCGCTCGCCGGCTCATGTGCCGCCTTCGATCCGCATCGGGAAAAACGCCTCATGTCGCACAATAAGCCGGGCGCCCCGGTCTCGGTCCTCGTTCCGCTTGCCCTCGTCATCGTCTGTGGCTGCGCGATCTCGATGCTTTCCTTCGGGCCGCGTTCGGTGCTCGGTCTCTTCCTGGTGCCGATGACGGAGGCACGCGGCTGGACGCGCGAGATCTTCGCCCTGTCGCTCGCCATCCAGAACCTGCTCTGGGGCCTTGGCCAGCCTTTTGCCGGCGCGATTGCCGACCGTTACGGCACCGGCCGTGTGCTGGCCTTCGGCGGCATCATCTATGCGGCGGGTCTTGCGCTGATGAGCTGGGCGCCGAGCCCCTTGTGGCTGCATGTGTCTGCCGGCGTGATGATCGGTTTCGGCATGTCGGCGGCTTCCTTCTCCATCGTGCTGGCGGCCTTCGGGCGGCGGGTGCCGCCGGAGCGGCGCTCCTTTGTCTTCGGCATCGGCACGGCGGCCGGTTCGCTCGGCCAGTTCCTGTTCGCCCCGCTCGGACGCACGCTGATCGCCGAGGTCGGCTGGCAGGAGGCGCTCGTGTGGATGGGCGCCCTGATGCTTCTGATCCCGATGCTGGCCATCGCGCTGAAGGGGCGTTCGGACAGCGCCGTTGCCGCCGAAGCGGTGGAAGAGATGACGATGACGCAGACCCTGCGTGCCGCGTTTCGTCATCGCTCTTATGTGCTTCTGGTCGTCGGTTTCTTCGTCTGCGGCTTTCATGTCGCCTTCATCACCGCGCACATGCCGGCCTATATCGAGGATCTTGGCCTTGATCCTTCGCTCGGGGCCTGGTCGCTGGCGCTGATCGGCCTGTTCA
>JAGRKQ010000066.1:6770-11295 GCA_020442235.1 Hyphomicrobiaceae bacterium
GCGATGGGGCTCCTGTGGCTATCCACCGTGCCGCCGACCTCGGCGCTGGTCGCCATCATGTTCGGGCCGCGCTACATGGCGACACTGATGGGAATCGTCTTTTTCAACCACCAGATCGGGTCGTTTCTCGGCGTCTGGCTGGGCGGGCGGCTTTACGACACCACCGGTTCCTATGACATAGTCTGGTATCTGGGGATTGCGCTCGGCCTTGCCGCCGCGCTCGTCCACTGGCCGATCCGCGAGGCGCCGGCGAACGCCCGGCCCGCCGCGGCTGAATGATGATCGCCCGGCAAACGGGCAGAAAGGGCGAAGGCGCCACAAGGGCCACGCCGACAGGGGGAAGCATGGAACGGTTCGACGCCATCTGGATCACCAAGGAAGACGACGCCAAGCGGCAGAACCCGGCCGAGGTGAAGGCGATCACGCTCGACGATCTGATGCCGGGCGACGTCACCGTCGAGGTGACCCACACCACGGTCAACTACAAGGACGGCCTTGCCGTGACCGGCAAGGGCCCGGTGGTGCGCCGCTTTCCGATGATTCCGGGCATCGATTTCGCCGGCCGGGTCGTTGCCAGCGACACCGATGCCTACAGCGTCGGCGACGAGGTGATCCTCAACGGCTGGGGCGTCGGTGAAACCCATATGGGCGCCTATGCCCGCTATGCCCGCGTCAAGGGCGACTGGCTGATCCACCGTCCGGGCGCGCTGACGGCGGAACGGGCCATGGCCATCGGCACTGCCGGCTATACGGCCATGCTTTGCGTGCTGGCGCTTGAAAATGCCGGTCTGACGCCGACCTCCGGTCCGGTTCTGGTGACGGGCGCTTCCGGCGGCGTCGGTTCGGTCGCGGTGTCGATCCTGGCCAAGCTCGGCTATCACGTCATCGCCTCGACCGGCCGGCCGGCGGAAGAAAGCTATCTGAAAGGGCTGGGCGCCGCGGAAATTCTCGACCGCAACGAGCTTTCCGGTTCGGTGCGCCCGCTTGGCCGCGAGCGCTGGGCCGGAGCCGTCGATGCGGTCGGCTCGATCACGCTGGCCAATGTTCTCGGCCAGACCGCCTATGGCGGCGCGGTCGCGGCCTGCGGCCTGGCCCAGGGCGGCGATCTGCCCGGCTTCGTCCATCCCTTCATCCTGAGGGGGGTCAAGCTGCTCGGCGTCGATTCGGTGATGGTGCCCAAGGACCGGCGCGTTGCCGCCTATGACCGGCTCGTCTCCGACATGCCGATGGACAAGCTCGACGCGGTTGCCACCAGAATCGGTTTCGACGACCTCATCGGCGCGGCGGGCGACATTCTCGACGGCAAGGTGCGCGGCCGGCTGGTCTGCACCTATTGAGGCCTTGCGGGCGGCGCTCAGGCGCCGCTGCGCACCGCGTCGAGCGCGATGGCCCGATAGGCATCGGCGAGATCGCTGTCGGAGAACACTTCGTGGAAGCGCCGGTCCGTGCCGGTGCAGCCACGCAGCGTCGGCTCGATGGCATCGTTGCCCGACAGGAAGATGACGTGCAGTTCGATGCCGTCCTCGCGCATTCTGCGGCAGATGTCGGCGATGTGCTGGAAGGCGACGGTCGAGCCGCGATTGTAGCCGAGGATGTCGGCCTCGCCGCCACCGGCCTCATAGCGGTAGATGTCGGAAAAGCCGTCGGTCGCCAGAACCGCGATGCGGCGCTCGTTGCCAAGGGCATCGACGCCGAGCGGGCGCTGCCACTCGGGTGAAAGCATCCGCCAGCCCCAGGCAAGGCCGATGTCGAAGCGGCCCTGTCCGGCGGGCTCGAAACCGGCAAGCGTTCCGGCAAGATGCTCGAAATCATCGGTCGGCTGAACGATGGCCGGCGCGCAGATGCGGCGCGGACCGCTGCGGTAAAGCCCGTCGGTGGCCGTGTTGGCAAGGAAGGGCAGGGCATCCGGTCCGGCGGCAGTCAGGGCGAAGGGGGCGCCGGTCAGGCGCTCCTCGCGCGCTTCCAGGCAGCCGTCCCAGTCCGCACCGGGGTCGAAGGCCAGCCAGTCGCGGTTCTGCGTCGCGATGCGCACCCGGTCGGCCATCGGCACGAGGCTCGCGGTGACGCGGCCCTCGCCATTGGCCTGATCGATGAAGGACAGCATGTCGCGGAACGCGCCGACGGCATCGGCCCCGCCGCCGCCGTCGAGGGCCGAACTCGTCGCATCCATGATGAAGGAAACGGCGACCGGGCGCGTGCTTGGCGGCAGTTCCGCCGTGCTTTGCAGCCTGTAGGTCGGAACGCCGATATAGGACAGAAGCTCGGTCTCGAATTCGGCTTCCGCTTCCAGAACGAGAACGCCGCTGTCTTCGCGCAGCCGATAGTTGGTCCGCAGGAAACCGAGCCCGCGAAGGCTGCGGTTCAGGGCGTCTTCGCCGGCAAGAAGCGGATCGAAGACGCCATCGCGTTCCGCTGCGATGCGCGCGACCAGAGCAACCTCGGCGGCCCGGTCGAGAAGATCCTGTCCGTCGGAAAGATGAGACGCCTCGAAGGCCGCAGCGCCAAGCCCGATGGCTGGAACAAGGGTCGATGCAACGAGTGCCGTGACCGAACCCTTCTGGTTGGAAAAGAAACCGCTGCCCGTGCGTCCGCATTGGCGAACGCCTTCCTGAATATAAGTCATCGGAACGCCTGCCCAGCCGATGTTTTTCTTGGCGACAAGCATGCCGGAAGCGCCTTTCCAAAAGTCTGAACACATGAGGCGACTTTGGGGCAGGCTGAACGGTGCGTGAATGGGTTTATGAAGACTTGACGGAAATCGTCATCCGCGCGGGTCGCGGATTCCGCTGCGCCCGAGCCTGAGGCCCGGCGCCGGCCGCTCCTGAAGAACGCTGCGGCGGAAACGGAACAGCGCCGCCGGGCGGCCCGGCCCGCCGCTGTGCATGGCGCCGGTCGCCTCGACAAGCTGGGTGTTGTCGACAAGGCGGCGGAAATTCTGCTTGTGCAGGCTGCGTCCAAGGATCGCTTCGACGCTCGCCTGCAGGCGGCCGAGCGTGAATTCCTCCGCCAGAAGCTCGAACACCACCGGCCGGTAGCGGATCTTGCCGCGCAGCCTCTGGATGGCGGTCGCCAGAACCCGGCGGTGATCGGCAAACATCGCCCGCCCGAGCGGCGGCAGGCTGACGCGCCGCAGCGCCGCCGGACGGCCGTCGCGCCGCGCCTCTTCCACAAGGCCGGCTTCATAAAGAAGCTCGTAGCGGTCGAGCACCTTGTCCTCGTCCCATGGCGAACCGCCCTCGCCAAAGGCAAGGTTGAAGCGCTCAAGCCGCGTCAGGTCGGGGCCGGGCGGTTCCGGTTCGCTGGGGTCGGCGAGCCAGGAGCCGAGCGCCGGCAGGAGATAGGCATCAAGGATCGCCGGACGGCCCTCGCGCCAGTCCTCCCAGGGAAAGAAGCCATACCAGGAGCGCCACAGCGTGCCGCCCGCCGGAATGTCGAGAATGTCCTCGTGCCGGGCAAGGGCGAGATAACCGATGGACACGATGTGCGGATCGGTGTCGCCGGGATGGGCGTGCCGGCCCCGGTCTCCGAAGGTGTAGAGCTGTTCCACATAGCCGAGATCGAGCCCGGTCTGCTCGCTCACCCAGCTTTTGAGGCCGAGCGCCAGGGTGCGGTGGCGGCGCGGCCGGAACGGCCCGGACGGCAGCGCATCGCCATCCGGGCCGCTGATCGCCAGGATCATCGGCGTTTCTTCGACAAGCGTGACGACCGACGCCGTCAGTTCGATGAGGACCGGTGCGGGGCTGTCCTCGTTCATGCGGCGCCTGCGGCGATGGCGCGCTCGAGGGCGTGAAAGCGTTCCAGAAAGGCGGTTTCGGCACGTTCCACCGGCCAGGGGTCGAGAAGCGCCTCTTCGAGCGCAAAGGAGGGGATGCCGAAGAAGCGCTGGGCTTCATCCGGCGAAAAGCCGGCCAGAAGGACCGCCTCGTGGAAGGCGGCGATGCGGTCGGCGTCCTTGATCTGGCGCTTGATCGCCGGCGTTCTGAGTTCGGCGAGCCCGAAACGGATCGCAACGGCCTGGTCGAGCCGCTCTTCCACCGCCTTGTAGGCCGAACCGAGCACCGCCTTGAACGGCGTGATCATGTCGCCGATCACATATTCGGGCGCATCGTGCAGAAGTGCGGCAAGCGTCAGCCGCGCGTCGGGCTTTTCGCAGCGCTCGGCGACGATGTCGGCGACGATCAGGCTGTGCTGGGCGACGGAGAAGGCGTGTGCGCCGCGCGTCTGTCCGTTCCAGCGCGCAACGCGGGCCAGACCATGGGCGATGTCCTCGATCTCGATATCGAGCGGAGAAGGATCGAGAAGGTCGAGCCGCCGGCCCGACAGCATGCGCTGCCAGGCGCGGGGCGGATCTTTTCTGGCTCTTGGTCCTGACCTAACCGATTTCATGCGCCTCGCCTTCCTCGGCAAGGCGGTATCCGGCATGGGCGGGCGGCGCAAGGCTGACGGCAAGGCCGCCGGCGAAAATCGTCTCGCCCGCCGCAAGCGCCTGGGAAACGCGGTCGATCCGGGCGATGCCGGTTCCGGT
>JAGRKQ010000067.1 GCA_020442235.1 Hyphomicrobiaceae bacterium
CTCGACCTCGTGCCCTCGGCGCGCGTTGCCCATGTCGGGCTCTATCGCGATCACGAAACGCTTCAGGCGGTGGAATATTACTTCAAGGCGCCGGAGGACCTTTCCGACCGGCTCGTCATCGTGCTCGACCCGATGCTGGCAACGGCCAATTCCATCTGCGCCGCGCTCGATCTTTTGAAGGCGCGCGACGCACACAACATCCGCTTCGTCTGCCTTCTCGCCGCGCCGGAAGGGATCGACCGGCTGCGCACCGCCCATCCCGATGTCGCCATCGTCACCGCCGCGATCGACAGCCACCTGAACGACAAGGGCTATATCGTGCCGGGGCTCGGCGATGCCGGCGACCGGATGTATGGCACGAAGTGAGAAAAGCGGCGGCCTTGCGACAGGGCTGACCTAGAAACGCTCGTCCAGAAGACGATAGCACCAGAACGGCTCCTCGGTCTTTATCGCCTGATTGAGCCGGGCGGGCGTGAAGCCTGTCGCACGGCGGACGGCACGGCCCATATGCGATTGATCCGCGTAGCCGGATGCAAGCGCAATCTCGGCGAGTGGCTCGCCGAGATCCCGGTTTGCAACCCGGTGCAGATTTTCAAACGCCGAATAAAACGCCAAAGACCGGCGCGTCTGCCCGCTCATTCGCTTCAGACGTCTTTCCAAAGCGCGCAGACTGCGACCGGGTCCGGCCATTGCCGCACGGGTCAGGGCTGCCTGCGCCCAATCCGCAATCCCCGACAGACCAGACCATCCCTGAGGCCGCCGTTCTATCCATTCAGCTTCAAGAACGGTGCAGAGACGGCTCCACCCCTGCTCGGAACCGGCTGCATCGGCAAACTGGTCCAATGCATCCGCAAGGCCTTGCGGCACATGACGAAACGCGGGGTCGCCTCCAAGGTGCAGCCAGGCATCATGATAAAAGCCCAGCGAGATCGCACACACGTCCCCGGGCGACCAGCTTGAAACCGGCGCTTCCTGCGGCCCCATAACGAAAAGCGACGGCGCCTCTGCCTCTGATGGCGCGCAATCCGAAACCGGGACGGATGGCAAGACCGCCAACCGTCCGCTGATCACGCGCGTTATGGAAACGAGAGGTGAAGCGGGAAAATGGTTGACCCGATCCTTGTCTGAAAGCGGCACGCCCCGGGTATCGCGATAGATCGCAGCAAAGACACAGCCCGCCAGAACAGGAGGCGGAAGAAACAGTTTTGACACCGGCGATGGCACGAGCGCCCCCAAGCTGTCTGTCGCATTCGTTCTATATGCAGGCTCACGGCATGGACAACAAAGCGGCATTGAACATCGGGGACACAGGATGGCCAGGCTCCGCTTTCACGGCCCATTTCTCCTTCGACTGCGCAGCTTCAGGGCGATCACACGCATCGCTCTTGCAACCTATTGCCGTCACGCGGCAGGACGCAGGATCGCACCGGACTGGGATGCCGATTTCGAGATCGGCGTGCGCTTCTGGCGGCACCAGTTCACGGCTGCCCTGCGCGCGCCGGATGCGGCCTATGGCCGGCAGCTTTTCGACAGCCTTCAGACCGAAACCGACGACCGCTACGATGTCTCGAGTGCACCTTGCAGCAATCCGCCCGGCGACTGGTATCGCCCCAATGAACAGCGCAGCGACACCACGGTGCTGCATTTTCACGGCGGCGGCTACATGTTCCATGGCGGCATCAGCCGGCGACATGCCGCCATGCTGGCCCATCATTGCGGCGCGCCGGTTTTCGTTCCGGATTATCGGCTCACGCCCGAGCATCCGCATCCCGCACAGGCCGAAGACGCCTTGAACGCCTGGCGTTACCTGTCCGCGCTGGTGCCGGCCGACAAGATCGTTGTGACCGGCGATAGCGCTGGCGGACATATGGCCCTGATGCTGCTTCAGACGCTCAAGGCCGAAGGACTTCCGCAACCGGCGCTTTGCATCGGCCTCAGCCCCTGGACCGATATCGGCCATCGCGGCGAGAGCCTGCAGGACAACAACCGCTTCGATCTGGTGCAGGGGTGGATGGCGCTTCAATTCGGCGCATATCTCGATCCGGAAGACCACTATGGCCGCGAGGCGCTGTCGCCTTTCCATCACGATTATGTAGACCTTGCCCCCATCTACATTCAGGCCGGCGGACGGGAAGTGCTGCGGGACATGATCGTGGATTTCGTCGAGGCTCAAACGGCAAGGGGCGCACGGATCGCGTTCGACCTGTGGCCGGATATGCCGCACAACTTTCAAGCCTATGACAGCCTGAAGCCATCCTCCTCTGCTGCGCTGGTCAAGCTCGCGCGCAGTATCCAGACGCGCCTTTTGCCCGCCGCATAAAACTCTTGCAAGAACGCCGGTTTCAACCTCGCTGAAACATTCTCCCTCTAGTCTTGGCGACAAAGAGACCGCCTTCGGGGAAAGAATGATCCGCTCACTGGTGCTTCCGGCCGGCTTTGCCGCTCTTGTCGCCATTGGCGGCGCGCAGTTCCTGTCTGCGCGCACATCCCAGCCCGTCGCCAGCGAACCGGCGCGGCGCGAGCGGGTCGCCAATCTTTCCGAAGTCTATCTTCGCGCCGACGACCGGGGCCATTTCCGCAGCACGATTTCCGTCAACGGGCGCTCCATGGGCGCTTTGGTGGATACCGGGGCAACGCTCGTCATCCTGCCGGAAAGCGAAGCGGCGATGGCCGGCATCCGCCCGCGCGCCTCCGAGTTCAATGCCCCGCTTTCCACCGCCAACGGCACCATCACCGCCGCGCGGGTCACCATCGACGAGATCGAGGTCGGCCCGATCCGCCTGCGCGATGTTGCCGGCCTTGTCGTGCGCGACGACCAGCTGGCCGAGACGCTCCTCGGCATGAGCTTCCTGTCGCGCCTGTCGAGCTTTTCCGTCGTCGATGGCGAATTGAAGCTCGTCGAGTAAACTTCACGCGGCGATTCCCGCCTTTTGCCGCGCTCCTGCCCGCAAGGATCTCTGCCATGTCTTTCCCGACGCCCGTCGGCACGCTTACCCCGATGACGCCCGCTTTCGAGACGACGCCGCTGGTCAAGCCGACCGGCTTTCGCGAATACGATGCGCGCTGGTGGTTCGGCCATCCGGGCTCGGACAAGGCGCCGGAATTGAACCTCATGGGCGTGCAGGCGCTGGGTCTCGGCCTTGCAACGCTGCTCGGCGAGCTTGGCGTTGAGAAGAAGATCGTCACCGGTCACGATTTCCGCTCCTATTCGGGGGCGATCAAGGCGGCGCTCATCACCGGGCTGATGGCCGGCGGCTGCGAGGTGCTCGACATTGGCCTTGCCCTGTCGCCGATGGCCTATTTCGCCCAGTTCCATCTCGATGTTCCCGCGGTCGCCATGGTGACGGCCTCGCACAACGACAATGGCTGGACCGGTGTGAAGATGGGCGCGCAGCGTCCCGTCACCTTCGGGCCCGACGAGATGGGCCGGCTGAAGGAGATCGTGCTGTCGGGCCGGTTTTCCTCCGGCGCCGGGCGCTACCGCTTCATCGAAGGCGTGCGCGAGGCCTATCTCGACGACCTAGCGCAAACCGTTTCGCTGTCGCGCAAGCTGAAGGTGATCGCGGCCTGCGGCAACGGCACGGCGGGGGCCTTCGCGCCCGAGCTTCTTTCCCGCATCGGCTGCGAGGTGATCCCGCTCGATGCCGCGCTCGACCATTCCTTCCCGCGTTACAACCCGAACCCGGAAGACATGGAAATGCTGCACGCCATGGCCGCCGCGGTGAAGACGCACGGCGCCGACGTGGCGCTCGGCTTCGACGGCGATGGCGACCGCTGCGGCGTCGTCGACAATGAGGGCAACGAGATCTTTGCCGACAAGATCGGCGTCATGCTGGCGCGCGACCTTTCGGCCCTGCACCCGAACGCCACCTTCGTCGCCGACGTGAAGTCGACCGGCCTCTTCCTCACCGATCCGGTGCTGAAGGCGAACGGCGCCAAGGCCGATTACTGGAAGACCGGCCATTCCTACATCAAGCGGCGCGTTTCGGAGACCGGCGCGCTGGCGGGCTTTGAAAAATCCGGCCACTTCTTCTTCAACCGGCCGATCGGGCGCGGCTATGACGACGGGCTGCTGACGGCGATTGCCGTGTGCCAGATGCTCGACCGCGCGCCGCAGAAATCGATGGCCGATCTTTATCGCGACCTGCCCCTGACCTTCGGCTCGCCGACCATGAGCCCGCATTGCGACGACGAGATCAAATATGACGTCGTGGAGCGGGTGAAGGCCCGCTTCACCGCCATGAAGGAGAAGGGCGAGACTGCGGGCGGCGCGGCCATCGTCGATCTCGTCACCGTCAACGGCGTGCGCGTCGTCACCGAGGACGGCACCTGGGGGCTGCTGCGCGCCTCGTCCAACAAGCCCGAACTCGTCGTGGTGGTGGAAAGCCCGGTGTCAGAAGCGCGCATGCGGGCGATGTTCGCAGCCGTCGACGGCGTTCTGCGTGAGAACCCGGAAGTCGGCGCCTACAACCAGACCCTCGACGGCAAGGCCTGAGGCACGGCATGATCGGGCGATGAAAACCGTCTTTTCGCCCGACCACGCCCTGCATCACCCGCTGAACGAACTCTCCGACGGCACGCTGGTGCCGGCAGTGGAAATTCCGTCGCGCGCCGACATGGTCCTGGCGGCCGTCACGGCGGCCGGGCTTGGTGCGGTGGTGGCGCCGGACCCGCTGGACGAGGCGCTGCTGCGCCGGGTCCATGCCCCGGACTATGTCGATTTCCTCGACGGGTTCTGGGATCGCTGGCTTGCCGAGGGCCGCAAGGGCGCCGAGGCGCTGCCCTTCTGTTTTCCCACACGCGGGTTTTCGCAGCATGTGCCGGATCATCTTGACGGCGCGCTCGGGCATTATGCCTTCGATGCCGGAACGCCGGTCGGGCCCGGCACGGCGCGGGCAGCGCGCGCTTCCGCATCGGTTGCGGCCAGCGGCGCGGCGCTGATCGCGGGGGGCGATAAACTCGCCTTCTCGCTCTGCCGGCCGCCCGGCCATCACGCCATGCCCGACCAGTTCGGCGGCTACTCGTTCTTCAACAATGCCGCACTCGCCGCCGAGACGCTGCGCGATGCCAGCGCGGGCCGTGTCGCGATCCTCGATGTCGACTATCACCACGGCAACGGCACGCAGGCGATCTTCTACGACCGCTCCGACGTGTTCTTCACCTCGATCCATGCCGATCCGCGCGAGGAATATCCCTATTTCCTCGGCCATGCCGGCGAGACCGGAAACGGGCCAGGCGAAGGCGCAACGCTGAACCTGCCGCTGCCGAAAGGCACCCTTGCCGCGACATGGTTCGCCGCGCTCGAAACGGCGCTCGCGGCCATCACCCGGCACGGCGCCGAGGCGCTTGTCGTGTCGCTCGGCGTCGATGCCTATGAGGGCGACCCGATCTCGCATTTCAAGCTGGCATCGCAAGACTTTTCCCGGCTTGGCGAACGGCTCGGCGCCATCGGCCTCCCAACACTCTACGTGATGGAGGGCGGCTATGCGGTCGAGGCCATCGGCACCAATGTCGCCAATGTCCTGACCGGCCACGCCGCTGCCCTGCCGGGCTGAGCTGCGGCGCTAACCTTTCCTTCACGTCCCCGCTTCTCCGCCGGGCGCAACAGCGCTATCGTCGCGGCATGATCGATCGTTCCGGCCGTCTTGCGGCCCTTGCTGCTGCGTTTGTCATCGCTCTCGTTCTCGCCGGTCCGCCGGCGCGGGCCGAAGAGGCGTTCCGCATCGGCCATCTCGGCTCGGGTGCGCATCAGGGCGAAGCGGAGCGGCTGGAACCCTTCCGCGCCTATCTGGAAGCGCGCCTGCAAAGGCCGGTGGAACTCGTTCCGCACCGCAATCTCCAGACGCTGGTGCTCGCCCTCACATCCGGCGGCATCGATTATGCGCCGCTGCCGGCGCGCGGCTTTGCGCTCGGCATGCTGGCCTGCGGCTGCCTGGAGGCCATCGCCCTGCAACCCGATCCACAGGGGCGGACCGGCTATCACGCCGCACTGGCGGTTGCCGCCGGCAGCCGGTTCCACTCTCTGGACGATCTTGCCGGCGCCCGGCTTGTCATCGTCGGCGAAGGCTCGACGGCGGCGCATCTGGTCGGGCTCGCCGAACTGGCGCGGATCGGGGTCGAGCGCACACGGTTCGCCAGCATCGGCTTTGCCCCCTCCATCGAGGCGGGCGCAGCCGCCGTCGCATCCGGAGAGGCCGATGCGCTTCTGTCCTGGAGCTTCGGGGATGACAGCGGCCCGGCCGGCGCCTTTGCGCGGTTGCCCGAACCCGGCGCTCTCGACATCGTCTGGCTGTCGCGTCCGATCCCCTATGGCCCGCAGGTGATGCGCGCCGATGCCGATCCGATGCTGAAGGCGGCCGTTGCCGATGCCGTGACCCAGCTCTCATTCGAGGCCCAGCCCGAGGCCTTCGAGGCCATCGACCGGGGCACAGGGCGCCCATTCCTGCGCATTGGCACAAGCGCCTATCAGCCGGTGATCGCAGCCCTGTCGCAGTTTTCCGAAGCGCAGTAACGCTCGAAGCCGGCCACGTCAGCCGGCCATGGCCAGGTCTTCTTCGTTGATGTCGAAGGGCTGGACCTTGGAGGCCTTGAGCGTGAGGGCAAGCCGCGGCGGCGCGCCTTCCGGCACCATGTCGACAATCTGGCCGCCGCATTTTCCAAGCGCAACCTGAAGCGCGGCGAGCGGCAGGCGCCAGTCGACGCTCTTTTCCACCTGCCGGCCACCACCGATGCGGTCCTTGGAAATGTCGCGGATGATGAAGCGCGCAGTCTTTTCGTCCGGCATGTCCGCTTCCATGCCCATGGTCGGGCGCTCGATCGTGGTCTTGGCGTAGACCACCAGCAGTGCCTGGCGGAACACTTCGCGGATGCGGGCGGGGTCGCCTTCCAGCTGCGGCAGAACGCCATGTTCCAGCTTGCCGGACACCAGATTGGCCTCGGCGGCGTCCTTGTACCACTCGTTGACGATGCGATCGGGCATGACGGCCGGCTCCACGCGCGGCTTTTCCGAGCCGGTGTCGAGCAGGCACAGGCAACTTTCCAGAACGCGCCGGGTCTCCTGCTCGCGGGCCGAAACCTTGGAGAGCTTGGCGTCGGCCTTCTTCACCCGCTCCTGAAGGCTCTGAAGCTCGCGCGACATGCGGTCGAGTTCGATGAGGGTGATGAAGTGGCGCGCCACGGTGCCGTCGCGCCGGCGCACGGGGATGTGCTGCACATGCGCGGCAATCTGGCGGACCCGGCCGAGGAGTTCCACCGGCACGAGCGAATCGGTATCGACCTCGATGTCAAGGAAGGTCTTGCGGCTGGTCGAGCCGTTCTTGGGGATCACCATGTGCTGATCGGCCTTGCGCAATTCCGTCTCGGTCTCGAAGCCGAGCATGTCGAGCGCCGCCGGATTGGCTGCCTGAAGCTTGCCGTCGCCGGAATATTGCAGGACGCCGATCAGCGATTCCTCGTTCTGCTTGTGCAGCGTTGCCAGTTCCTCCTGATGCAGGAGCGAAACCGCAGTGAAGAGAAGATCAAGCGAGCGGCTGATCGAACCCAGTTCGTCGCGCCGTTTCAGGCCGGTCTTGAACTGGTCGGCGACGTCGGGATTGTCGACGGCGGCCATGATGGCCCCCTGCAATTTCCGCATCGGCTTCACGATCCAGTAGTTGAGCGCGATGACCGACACCATGGACGAGCCGAGCACGATGGCCAGAATGGCGAGCGCGGTCTTGACGATCCGGTCATGGGTGGCCGCATCGATGGGCGCCATGGCAAGACGCGCGACCAGCGGATTGGCCATGCCGGTTTCGGACGGATCAATGTAGAGATCGAGCGCCGCGCCATCGGCCGATTCCCAGGTCTGCAAGCCGCCGCGCCGCACCATGTCGAGCGTCAGGAACGGGCGATCCCCAACCGTCGACAGCTGCTCGCCGCTGGCATCAAGCACCGAAGCGCCGATGATCAGGCCATCGCGCATGAAACGGTCGGCCGTGCGCGTGACATCGTCGACGCTCGGGAAGGTGGCCGGATCGGTGGCATGGACAAAGGCGGCGCGCACTTCGTCGGCGGCCTGTTCGATGTTCTGGGTCTGCCAGACCATGGAAAAGGGCAGGAGAAGAACCGCCTCGGTGACGATCACACCGATCGCAACCGAAACGAAAATCACCATGTGCAGCGAGCGCGGATTGAACCACGCCCTGCGCTGCGAACCCTGCGTTTTGGCCTTGCGCTGCAAGAGACCCTCTCCAACCGTCCGTTTTCTTTATTGCAGCAAAGGTTTAAACGAATGTTTTCACCGCGTGCATTCGGATGATGCAACGCGGTGAAAATTGATCGTTCTGCGATTTTTTTCGCGGTTCAGTCGCTTACGGGCTGACGGTGATCTCGCGCGAGCGGCGCGGCCGCAGGAAGAAGCGGTCGTCCAGGGTGATGGTTCCCGAAATCACCCGGCTCGTCGACGGGGTGAAATCGTAGGAAACGACCGCCGTCACAAGGAAGGTGTCAGGAATGCGCAGCCCGGTCGGCACGCCGCCGCTGCCGCCGACCCGGTCCGGCGAGCCGTTGCGGGCCCGCGACCAGACGATGGAGGGATTGCCATCCGAATCGATCTGGATGCCGGACATGACAACGGACATGTTGGAGACCGAATAAGGCATCAGGATCGCCTCGGTGGCGTCGAAGATGTCCTCGATCTCGGCTTCGGTCAGGTTGGCCTGCTGGGTGACAAGATCCGCCAGCGCGCTGGAGGCATGCGCCACCTTGCGGTTGATGGTGACCCCCTGGGCCAGCTCCACCGAACCGAGCCAGAGCGCGATCATGAAAGGGGCGATCATGGCGAATTCGACCGCCGCGACCCCTTCACGGGCCCGCGCGAAGCCGCGCAGCCGCGCCAGGAAGCCCGATTTTGTCTGCATGTCCGTCATGACGCCACCTCAGGGCTCGGGAAAGGGTTCGTTGCGGAAGGCCATGGTGGCGCTCAGAAGGCGCTGGTGGCCGGCAACATCGGCCGCATCAATGGCCATGAAGTTCACGTAGAGCGGCCACAGGTAGAACGCCCGCACGACGACGATCTCCTCCGGCCCGCCCGGATCGTAGCGGAACGGCCCGGTGAGATTGCCTGCGCCGTCCACCGGCGGGCGGTTGAGGTCGGCATCGTCGAAGGAGGTGTAGGTGCGCACCTCGATGCCGAGCCGCGAGCCGCAGTCGAACAGGTTGGAAATCTCGTTGCAGACCATGGTGCGAAAATCGCCGGGGCCGAGACCGCGGGTCTGCACGATACCGGTGCGGATCTGGCGCGCGGCTTCCGAAACGCCGCCTTCCAGAAGCTGCCCGGCCCAGAACATCAACGCCGTTTCGATGATGGCAAGCTTGAGCGAGAAGAACGGAATGGCGATCAGGCCGAACTCGACTGCCGTCGCACCATCCTCACCGGACCGGAACGGACGGAGCCAGCGCCGCATACGGCCGATCACGCCGCGCTTCTGCTGATCCATGGCTTGATACTCCTCACACCGGCGCGCACTCCCACGCACGCATCCTTCACCGGCAAGAAGACCATCAAGTGCTGAAAGATGGCTGAAGAGACAGGGTTAAAGTCGAACTGAAGCCGTGCGGGCCCGCCGGTCAGAAGCGCCGGCAGGCCGATCTTGAAAGGACACTTTATAATAGGACCGCCCGGAACAGGCCGGGATCCCTGCCCTGCCTAGCGGGTCTGACCGCCTCCGGCCGCGCCGACGGCCTGGGTGTTGCGCGCCTCGAAGGCGCCGAAGCCGGCATTCACCTGCTCGGGATCATCGCCCGGCGTCGGTCGGATCTGGCAGATCGGCGAGCAGGACAGGGTCGAACGCGTCGTGCGGCGGTAGACGGAGACGAGCGAGCCGCCCTCCAGGCCGACGAGAATGGTGTTCTCGGCGACGATCACGCCGTTCTGGTCCATCATGATGAGATTGGTTTCACCATAGCTGCGCCCGGTGAGGATCAGCGTCACATCGTCGGGCATGGCCGCATCGGCGATCGCCGGGTTGCCGATGATGATGGTGCCGACCGGCTCGGTGAGACGCAAGACGCGGGCATGATCGAGCGAGATGCGGATCGTCGAACCGACCCCGGCTTCCTCGACCTCCACCAGCGGCGGAACGGGCATCGCCTCGGCCGGCATGGCGCCGGTTGCCGCGCTCTGGGCCGAAACCGGGCCGGTCATGGCGGCAAGGACGATCAGGGAAAGAAAGGACGGGATACGCATGGGACCCTCGAAAAAGCGATTTGGCGTCAGTATCGCCGCGCTTGGTGAATGCGAGGTTAAGAGGAAAACGAGCGGTTAATATCCACCAACCCAATGATTATATTATGTTTTCTCCATTTTCTGCTGAATTTCACCTGCCCCGGAACAGGCTTTGCGGCGGCAATTTACCCCGCGCTGGAAACGCTCGCTTAAGGCCTCGCGTCTATGGTCGGTGCAGGTTCGATGACGGGCAAAAAACGTCACGGCCTGTCAAACGAGGGAAAAGTGGAGTCTGGACAATGACCAAGTTTCTTACCCGCTTCGCGAAGGACGAATCCGGCGCGACCGCCATTGAATATGGCCTGATTGCCGCCGGTATCGCCGTCGTCATCATCGGTGCCGTCCGTCTCGCGGGCCGCAACCTGAACACCACCTGGGGCAACGTTGCTCGCAACCTGATCTGATCCCAGGAGGCCCGGTATGGGTCGCAAACCGGGCGGCGGGCTTTTTCAAACGAGAAAGTTCGCCGCCCGTTTTATTTTGCGCATGTCGCGCATGATGTCGGCACACACGCCCAGAGGACGAACACGATGATCCCGGTCGAACTTTCGCACGGTCTCGTTCTGGCGGTTTTTCCGTTCCTCGCCATTCTGGCAGCGCTGACCGATACCTTTTCCATGACCATCCCGAACCGCCTCACGGCGCTCGTCGCGCTCGGCTTCTTCGCCGTCGCGCTGGCTTCGG
Source organism: Hyphomicrobiaceae bacterium (assembly GCA_020442235.1). GTDB lineage: Bacteria > Pseudomonadota > Alphaproteobacteria > Rhizobiales > MH13 > JAGRKQ01. Next base: position 10,952 of record JAGRKQ010000067.1, read on the forward strand.
GCATGGCATTTTCCACCATCGGCTGGCACGTCCTGACCGGCGCCGGCATGCTCATGGTGGGCTTTCTGCTCTTCGGGCTCGGCTGGATCGGCGGCGGCGACGCCAAGCTGGCGGCCGGTGCCGCGCTGTGGCTCGGCCCCGTCTATGTCCTGCCCTTCATCGTCCTGATGGCGCTGATCGGCGGCGGTCTTTCCGCCGGCATGCTGGGTCTTCGCCTGTCACCGACGGCGGAAGCCATCGGCCACCGCGTGGCCTTCTTCGGACGGCTTCTGGCCGACGATGTCGGCATTCCCTATGGCATCGCCATCGGATCGGCCGCGCTCATCACCTATTCGCACAGCTTCTGGATTGCGCAGCTGACGCCCGGCCTTTGAAGCCGCGCCCGCCAGCCCCGCAGATGCCTTTACGGCAAATCATCGCTTCAGGCGATCCGGTCACGTTCGGTTAACCTTACCTATACCTTTCCAGATCACAGTCAGCGCATTGGAAAGGCCCATTTGCGTGCGGGCCTTGAGTCAAGGTGCGTGACATGAAACCTGCCCGTCTCATCGGTATTGGCGTCGCCGCGGGCGCCGGCCTTCTCGCCTTTCTGGCCGCCCAGACCATGGTGACGCCGCCGCCAGCGGACAATGCAGCGCCGCAGGCCGCCGCGCCGGAAATCACCACGACCGAAATTCTTGTTGCCCGCCATGACATTTCCATCGGCGGCCGGCTGACCCCCGGCTCCATGGACTGGCAGGAATGGCCGGCCGCCAACGTCTCGCCGAGCTACATCACGCGCGACGCCAATCCGGATGCGCTGGAACGCTATGACGGCGCGATCGCCACCCAGCCGATCGAATCGGGCGAGCCGATGCGTGCCTCGATCCTCGCCGCCCAGGGGCGCGGGTTCATGGCCGCCATCCTGCCTTCCGGCATGCGCGCCATTTCGGTGCGCGTGAAGGCCGAATCGCGCGCCGCCGGCTTCATCCTGCCGAACGACCGCATCGACGTGATCCTGACCCGCCAGCGCCGCGGCGCGGCGCCGGACGGCAGCGATCTCTATGACACGCAGACCATCCTCAGCAATGTGCGCGTCCTGGCCATCGACCAGACCTTCGAGGAACGCGACGGCGAGCAGTTCGTCACCGGCGAGATCGCCACGCTGGAACTGTCGCCGACCGATTCCGAACTCCTCGCGATGGCCAACCAGATGGGCGAGATCTCGCTCGCCCTGCGGTCCATTGCCGATCTCAACGAAGAACTCGAAGGCGCCGACGGCGATGTCGCGCGGCGCCTGCGCGGCGGGGGCGGCGGCAACACCGGCACCCGCGTCATCCGTTACGGCATCGCAGGCGGAGGCAACCACTGATGCGCCTGTCCGTCTCCCACTTCCGTTTTCCGATTTCAGGAAAGGTTCGTCCCATGGGCACCCCCGTCAACCGTCTGAAGCGCCTTGCGTTCAGCGCCGCGATCGCGACGATCGCCGTTCTAGGCGGACTGCCGGCAGGGCCGACCCCGGCACGGGCCGACAATGACGTCATCCGCATCACCGAAGCGCAGGTGCCGATGTCGCGCTCGGTGGAGCTGGGCGTCTCCAAGTCCATCGTCATCGAGCTGCCGCGCGACGTGTCCGACGTGCTCGTCTCCAACCCGGAAGTTGCCGATGCGGTGGTGCGCACCTCGCGGCGCGTCTTCATCGTCGGCGTCGAAGCCGGCGCCACCAACGTCTTCCTGTTCGATGCCGGGCAGAACCAGATCGCGGTGCTCAACATCAACGTCTCGCGCGACACCACCAGCGTCGCCGAACGCATCCGCTCGCTGATGCCCGATGCGACGATTTCGGTCGAAGGCGTCGGAGACGGCGTGGTGCTGCGCGGACGGGTTGCCAATGCCGCCGAAGCACGCACGGCCCTCGACATTGCCGCCCGTCTCGTCGGCGGCGAGCAGAATGTCGTCAACGCGCTTGAGATCGCCGGCACCGACCAGGTGTTCCTGCGCGTGACCATCGCCGAAATCCAGCGCTCCGTGCTGCGTCAGCTCGGCATCAATCTGGGCAATTTCTCCACCGGCGCCTCGCCGATCACCCGCGTCATCGGCGGCGGGGCCTCGGCCAGCCTGCTTTCGGTCAATCCCTTCGCGGTTGCCGGCCAGGCGCTTTCGGAAAGCTATCTGGACCTGTCCTGGAGCGCCTTCCATGCACGCATCCAGGCGATGGAGCAGGAAGGCGTCGTGCGCACGCTGGCTGAACCGACGCTGTCGGCGGTCTCAGGCGAATCGGCCCGCTTCCTGGCCGGCGGCGAGTTCCCGGTTCCGGTCGGCCGCGACAGCCAGGGCAACATCATCATCGAATTCAAGCCCTTCGGTGTCGGCCTTTCCTTCACCCCGGTGGTGCTGTCGGAAGACCGCATCTCGCTGGCGGTCGAGACGGAAGTGTCGGAACTGACGGCGGATGGCGGCTTCACGCTCTCCGGCGCCGGCGGCGACACGCTGACCATTCCGGGCCTGCGCGTGCGGCGCGCCAACACCACCGTCGAACTGCCTTCCGGCGGCGCGCTGGTGATGGCCGGCCTTATCGACCAGCGGCTGCGCCAGACGATTTCCGGCCTGCCGGGCCTGCGCGAACTGCCGATCCTCGGCGCGCTGTTCCGCTCGCGCGATTATCAGGCCTCCGAAACCGAACTCGTCATCTTCCTGACGCCCTATCTGGTGCGCCCGACGAGCCCGGATCAGTTGGTTCGCCCGGACGACGATTTCCGCTCGGCCGACGATCTGTCCACCATTTTCCTCGATCGCCTGCAGGACCGCTACGGGGTCGGCGGGGCGCGTCCCGACGGGGCCTATCACGGCCACTTCGGTTTCATCATCCAGTGAGGAGCCCCGGCTCCGGAGTCATGATCATGAACAGCCTGCCGATCACCCGCCTTGCCCTCCTCGCCGCTGTTGCGGCCAGTGTTGGCGGTTGCAGCTTCACCAGCCAGCACAATCCTGTCTCGGACCGGTCCGGGCTCGACTACCGTCAGCGCCATCCGATCGTGCTGACGCAGGAAGCGGCCGTGCTGCCGCTTTATATCGGCACCGGCGCGGAACGCCTGACGCCGGGCGACCGGACGGCGCTGGCCAGCTTCCTGTCCGATTTCCGCCATCAGGGCGAGGGCGCGCTGCGCGTCCAGATCCCCTCCGGCGCGGCCAATGACGCGGCTGCGGTCGCCGTCCTGCACGACGTTCATGCCGTCGTCTCCGGCGCCGGCGTCAACCCGGCCGCCGTGGTGGTGGAGAGCTACCCGGTCCAGAACGCCCAGGCCAACGCCCCGATGCGTGTCCTTTATGACCGCGTTGCCGCCACCAGCAATCAGTGCGGCACGAACAACGGCTATATCGAAGCCACCGCGGCCAACCGGGCCTATCCGAATTTCGGCTGCGCCGCGCAGGCGAACCTTGCCGCCATGCTGGCCGATCCGCGCGATGCGGTGCGCCCGCGCGGCATGGGCACGGCCGATCCGACGCGCCGGACGACCGTTCTGGAGGCCTATCGCCGCGGCCAGGATACGGCCACCCAGCGCAACTCGACCGAAACCGCCACCGTCGCCGATGTCGGGAACTGATCATGAGCGATCCCTACTCCTATGAAGAACCGCCGGTGGCGCAGGACGCCTCGGCCCTGATGATCCGGGCGGTGCCCCGCATCTCGCTTCAGGCCTTCTGCGAAACCGCGCAGATGATCGAGGCGGTGCAGGAAGCGGCTGCCGACCGGCGCATGGCCAAGGCGCATGTCAAGGCTTTCCCCGGCGGGCTCGCCGGGGCCATCGACTTCTTCGAGTCGGCACCGACGCCGAACGTCATCCTTCTGGAAACCCGCATGGCGGGCGAACAGCTGCTCGCCGGGCTGGATGAACTGGCCGGTCACTGCGATCCGGGCACCAAGGTGGTCATCATCGGCCACACCAATGATGTGTGGCTTTACCGCGAGCTTCTGCGGCGTGGCATTTCGGACTATGTGGCGATGCCGGTCGACGCGATGGACGTCGTGCGGGTCATTTCCGATCTTTACGCCGACGAGACCGCCGCACCGCTCGGCCGGGCGATCGCCTTCGTTTCCGCACGCGGCGGCGTCGGCTCGTCCACCATCGCCCACAATGTCGCCTGGTCGATGTCGACCACTTTCGACGCGGCAACGGTTCTGGCCGATTTCGACCTGCCTTTCGGCACGGCCAATCTCGACTTCAATCAGGACCCGGCCCAGGGCATAGGCGATGCGATCTCCCAGCCGGATCGTCTCGACGACACCTTCCTCGACCGCATCCTTGCCAAATGCACGGACAAGCTGAGCCTTCTTGCCGCGCCGGCAACGCTCGACAAGCCGCTGGACCTGCACGCCGACGATTTCGAGAAGCTCTATGAGGTGATGCGCAAGAACGTGCCGCTCGCCATCTACGACCTGCCGCACCAGTGGTCGGGCTGGATGCGCCGGGCGCTGATCGAGGTGGACGAGATCGTTCTCGTCGCCGCGCCGGATCTTGCCTGTCTCAGGAACGCCAAGAACCTCTTCGACGCGATCCGCCAGTCGCGGCCCAATGATGCGCCGCCACGGCTGGTGCTGAACCAGGTCGGCCTGCCGAAGCGGCCCGAACTCGATCCGGCCGATTTCCGCGCCGCGCTCGGCGCCGATCCGATCGCCGTCATTCCCTTCGATGCCGAGCTGTTCGGCAGCGCATCCAATGGCGGCCAGATGATCGCGGAGATCGCTCCGCGCCACGAGATCGTCAGCCAGTTCGACGTCATCGCCCAGGTCACCAGCGGTCGGGGCGGCGTGCCGCGCCGGGCCAAGAAATCGGCCCTCATTCCGTTCCTCGACAAGCTGAAACTCTCGAAGGGATAAGCCCCTCATGTTCGGACGCCGCTCAGGATTTGGCGAAAAGGGAACCGGGCAACCGACACCGGGAAGCGCGCCGGAACAGGCGCCTGCGAGCGCGAGCCCCGCGCCGGAGCCCGTGCGCGCGCCCGAACCCGCGATCGAGGCCCCCAAGCCGCAGCCCATGCCGGAAGGCATGACGCCGGCAACGCGCTCGGCCGATGCCTCCGGCCGCGTCACCGCGCAGCCGATGCGCAACGACTACTACAACATCAAGAGCGAGATCTTCGGCGCGCTCATCGACACGATCGACCTGTCGCAGCTCAACAAGCTCGATGCGGAAACCGCGCGCGAGGAAATCCGCGACGTCGTCACCGAGATCATCTCCATCCGCAACATGGCGATGTCCATCGCCGAGCAGGAACAGCTTCTCGACGACATCTGCAACGACGTGCTCGGCTATGGTCCGCTGCAGCCGCTTCTGGCCCGCGACGACATCGCTGACATCATGGTCAACGGCGCCGACACCACCTTCATCGAAGTCGGCGGCAAGGTGCAGCAGACCAACGTCAAGTTCCGCGACAATCAGCAGCTGATGAACATCTGCCAGCGGATCGTCAGCCAGGTCGGCCGCCGCGTCGACGAATCCTCGCCGATCTGCGACGCGCGCCTTCTCGACGGCAGCCGCGTCAACGTCATCGCCCCGCCGCTGGCCATCGACGGCCCGGCCCTCACCATTCGTAAGTTCAAGAAG
>JAGRKQ010000281.1 GCA_020442235.1 Hyphomicrobiaceae bacterium
CGGCACGCTCTACATGTGCCTCGGTCAGGAGGATGCGGCGGATCTGCGCGCGCCGCTGCGTGCCTCCGAAGGCGATGCCCTGCTGCATGCGGCCATCGACGAGGCCATCGCCCGCAAGCCGAAGGGGCATGACTTCATCATCGACCGGCGCGCCGCAAAGCCGGCGGTCGGGCGGCACATGAGCGTGACGGGCGGCTAGGCCAGCCCTCTTTTTTGGCTGCCCCCACCCTGCATTTTTGCCGCAGCTCGATGCGGCATGCCGTGTTAGGGGCAAGGATCCTCAGCATCAGCCGGATTGCCGTCTTGCCGTTCCTATCCGCCCTTTCCGACAACACGCGCGGCATTCTTGCCATGCTGCTTTCCATGGCGGCCTTCATCACCAATGACGCGCTGGTGAAACTTGTCTCCGCCGAGCTTCCGACCGGCGAGATCATCGCGGTGCGCGGGCTGATGGCCACCGCCCTCATCGCGCTGATCGCCTGGCGCGCCGGCGCCTTTTCCGTCTCCCGGCTTGCGCTCCTGAAGAACCGCTTCGTCCTGCAACGCACGATCGGCGAGATCGGCGCAACGGTGTTTTATCTCACCGCCCTCTTCCAGATGCCGCTGGCCAACGCCACCGCCATCCTGCAATCGGTGCCGCTGATGGTGACGGCGGGCGGGGCGCTCTTCCTCGGCGAAGCGGTCGGCTGGCGCCGCTGGAGTGCCATCGGCATCGGCTTTATCGGGGTGCTCTTCATCGTCCAGCCGGGCGCGGACGGTTTCAATGCCGCCTCTTTCCTGGCGCTGGCGTCCTGCGCCTTCATCGTCCTGCGCGATCTTTCAACCCGGCGGCTTCCCAAGGCCCTGCCCTCGCTCACGGTGACGACGCTCACCGCTTCGGTGATGACGCTGACCGGCTTTGCCATGGGGCTTGGCGAAGACTGGAAGCCGATCTCGCCGCAGATGCTGGCCGTTCTTGCCGGCGCGGCCTGCATGCTGCTCATCGGCTATGTCTTCGTGATGGTGGCGATGCGGATCGGCGATCTCGCGGCCATCGCTCCGTTTCGCTATTCTGTGGTGATCTGGTCGATCCTGTTCGGCTTCACGCTTTTCGGCGAGTTGCCTGACGGTGCCACGCTGATCGGCACCGCCATTGTCGTTGCGACCGGCATCTACACCTTCCTGCGCGAACGCCGGCTTGCCCGGGCCGGCACGCACCGCGATCCGGTGCGCGGCGTCGGGCCGGTCACACAGGAGGATCGCCCGCCGTCTCGGCCATGATCCAGTCGGAAAAGGCCTTCACCTTGGGCCGGGCGAGCGCGGCCTGCGGGGCCACCAGAAAGAAGGCCATGTCGGTATCGATCCGCCGCTCCGGGAAGGGCTCGACCAACAGACCGTTGCGCATGTCCTCGGCGGCGACCGTTGTCCGGCCGAGCGTTGCGCCGGAGCCGCGCACGGCCGCATCGAGCGCATGATCGGCGTGGTTGAAACGCGGGCCGCGCACCTCGCCGACCGTTATGCCCTGCGCAGCGAACCACTCCACCCAGCCGATCGCATCGGGGTCGAAACGCATGGATTCGTCGTGGATCAGGGGCAGGGCCAGAAGATCCTGCGGATGCGCGATGCTGTGGGCGGCGAGAAAACCGGGCGAGGCCAGCACCGTCACCGTCTCGCCAAGGATGCGGCGCTGTTCGAGCCCTTCATAGGGCCCGCGGCCGAAACGCACCGCCACATCCACTTCGTCAGCCCGGAAATCCACGAGCTTCAGGCTGGCCGAAATGCGCACCTCGATTTCAGGATGCAGATCCATGAAGCGGAACAGGCGCGGCGCCAGCCACTTGGCGGCAAAGCTCGGCCCGGTGGACACAACGAGCACATTGTCAGGCGTCGGAGCCGTCAGGCGCCTGAGGCCGAGCCGCAGGCGCTCG
>JAGRKQ010000068.1:0-1182 GCA_020442235.1 Hyphomicrobiaceae bacterium
AAGACCTCGACCGGCAAGATCCAGAAATATGTCCTGCGCGGCATGGCAAGGGAACTCTGAACAGAGCGCCAGGCACACGAAAAACGGTCATGAAAAAAGGCGGTGCCTCGGCACCGCCTTTTTGAAAGCACATCACATCTGCGCCGCAGCGCGAAGTGGCCGCGCGAATTTCGCCTCAGTGGCGGGTCTCGTCGCGCTTCAGACGCATGATCTCGTCTTTCAAACTGAGCTTCTTGCGTTTCAGTTCGGCAATTTCCAATGACGTCGCAGCCGGCTGGTGCAGACGGACCTCAATCTCCTTCTCAAGCGCCTGGTGGCGCCGTTCGAGCTCAGAGAGATGGGCATCAAGCGTCATGGAAGCCTCCTATGTTTCCCAAACCGGGTAAGCTTGCCACCGCTTCCTATCCGTGTCGATCCGTATAGGTAGAAGACACTAGAATTTGGTTGCCAAAAGGATGTCTTTTGGCTGCAAACGAAGGGTGCTAAGAGACACTTTCCTAGGAACTGTGCGCACTGGCGCCCGCCCGATTTCGGAAAAGACCCGCATGCCCGAACTGTCGGAACATGAAATCCGCCAGGAACTTGCGCAATTGCGCCAGGAACACAGCGACCTCGACGCCGCCATCGAAGCCATGATGGAAACCGGCAAGGCCGATCACCTCCAGGTGCAGCGGCTGAAGAAGCGCAAGCTCATTCTGAAGGACCGCATGAGCGCTCTTGAAGACATGCTTCTGCCCGACATCATCGCCTGATCCCGTCCTAATCCACTTTCCCCGCGCCATCATTTCAGGGACATCAAGGAATGTCTGAACCCGCAGCCATTGCCATCATCATGGGAAGCCAGTCCGACTGGCCGACGATGCGCCATGCCGCCCAGACGCTGGAAGCTCTGGGTGTTGCCTATGACGCGCGCATCGTTTCGGCCCACCGCACGCCCGAACGGCTCTACGCCTTTGCCCGAGGCGCCGAGGCGGAAGGCTTCAAGGTGGTGATCGCCGGCGCCGGCGGCGCCGCCCATCTGCCCGGCATGACCGCTTCGATGACGAAGCTGCCGGTCTTCGGCGTCCCGATCGAATCGAAGGCGCTTTCCGGCAAGGACAGCCTCCTGTCGATCGTGCAGATGCCGGCCGGCATTCCGGTCGGCACGCTGGCGATCGGCAAGGCCGGCGCCGTCAATGCCGC
>JAGRKQ010000068.1:1329-2606 GCA_020442235.1 Hyphomicrobiaceae bacterium
GGCATCGTCGGCGGCGGCCAGCTTGGCCGCATGCTCGCCATGGCAGCGGCACGGCTCGGCCTCAGAACGGCGATCCTGACCCCGAAGGGCGACACGCCCGCCGTCGATGTCGCCGGCGAGACGGTGTTCTGCGAAAGCTATGACGATGCGGACGCTCTGAAGCGCTTTGCCGGCCTCTGCGATATCATCACCTATGAATTCGAGAACATCCCGGTTGCCGCAATCGCGGCTCTTTCCGCCGCCCGTCCGATGCGGCCCGGCGCAAGATCGCTGGAGATGACCTGCGACCGGCTGACCGAAAAACGCTTCATCGAAGGGCTCGGCATCCCGGTCGCCCCCTTCGCGCCGGTGGAAACGCGCGCCGAGCTTGACGCAGCGCTGGCGACAATCGGCACGCCGGCGATCCTGAAGACGCGCCGCCTCGGTTATGACGGCAAGGGCCAAGCGCGCATCCTCAAACCCGCCGACGCCGAATCCGCCTTTGCCGCCCTTGCCGGCGCCCCGGCTGTTCTGGAAGGCTTCATCGATTTCGATTGCGAGATCTCCGTCGTCCTGACCCGAGACCCGGACGGACGCGCCGTGACCTATGACGTGGCCGAGAACGCTCACCGCGGCGGCATCCTGGCGACCTCCACCGTCCCGGCCTCGATCCGCGAAGGCACCGCCGCTGAAGCCCGCAAGGCCGCGCTGGTGATCGCCGAGGCGCTCGGTCACATCGGCACGCTGGCGGTGGAATTCTTCGTCACCCCCGCAGGCGGGCTGATCGTCAACGAAATCGCCCCGCGCGTGCACAATTCCGGGCACTGGACCCTTGATGCCTGCACCGTGTCACAGTTTGAGAACCACATCCGCGCCGTCGCCGGCTGGCCGCTCGGCGACACCGCCCGCCACTCCAACGCGGTGATGGAAAATCTCATCGGCGCCGAGGCGGACGGCTGGGAAGGCATGGCCAGCGCCCGGCACGCCGCCTTGCATCTTTACGGCAAGGCCGAGAGCCGGCCGGGCCGCAAGATGGGCCATCTGACCCGGCTTTTCCCGCGTCTGAAATCCTCCTGAACGCTGGACAGGGCGGCCAAGCTCGCGTATAGGGCTGGCCGTTCAACGACGCGGTGAACGCGGCGAGGATACTGTCTTTACCCGTCAGTGCCGGTTGCGGCGCGCCGGAAAGTCGGTGGCCTGCTGTCATCGACAAGATGCAGCCGCGTCGTTTTTTTGCAACCCTAGAAACGGGATCGAACGTGCAGGTTCTTGTCCGCGACAACAATGTCGATCAGGCG
>JAGRKQ010000068.1:2722-3810 GCA_020442235.1 Hyphomicrobiaceae bacterium
CGCAAGCGCGCCCAGCGCGAAGGTCTGCTTCCCGGCCGCGGCCGCTGATCGGCCTGCCCGCTGCGGCGGGCGCGCCGGACGGGGTTGACGACAGCACCGTTTCGGGGCCGGATCGTTCTGGTGATCGAGGTCTTCCATGAACGGCACATCAGCCAGGCGGTTTACAATGCGCATGAGCGACCCCCGAACCCATGGGGGCCTTGTCCGGTGGGGGCTGATGGCCGCCGCCGGTTTCGTCTTGTGTGCCTGCCAGGCCGGTTCGCTTGATTCGCTGGAGATTCCGGCAAGCCAGCAGATCAACATCGCCTCCCTGACCGAGGTGATCGAGGCCAATCCCAACGACCCCGGCGCCTACAACATGCGCGGTTCGGCCTATGGCCGTCAGGGCCGCACCAGCGATGCGATGGCCGACTTCAACGAAGCGCTGCGCCTCGACCCCAATTATTATCAGGCCCTCTCCAACCGCGCCCTCGTGCACCGCCAGATGGGCAATGACGATCTGGCGCTGGCTGACTATACGGCAGCGATCCGCGCCAACCCGTCCTACGATACGGCCTATATCGGGCGCGGCAACATCTACCGCGAACGCGGCCAGAGCGCGCTTGCGCTCGCCGATTACGCGCAGGCCATCCAGCTCGACAGCTCCGACCCGCGCCCCTACTACAACCGCGCCCTGATCTATCAGAGCCAGAACCAGCACCAGCTTGCCATCGAGGACTTCACCACCTCCATCGGCTACAATCCCAATGCGGCCGAGCCCTATGTGTCGCGTGGCCTGTCCTATCTGGCGCTGAACGATCCCAATGCGGCAATCGAGGATTTCGACGCCGCGATCCAGCGTGACCGTCGCAACGTCGATGCCTGGGTCAATCGCGGCCTTGCCTATGAGGCAATGGGCGACACGGAGAATGCTCTTTCCTCCTACAACCGCGCACTCGGCATCGAGGAAAACAACCGTGCGGCCCGCGAAGGCCTGCGTCGTCTCGGTGCCGGCTTCGGCCGCTGAACCGGGCTGACAAGCTTCAGGCCCGCACGAAGGCGCAAAGCCCGTCGCCGCCGCGCCCCTGCTCCGCCATCTTGAACCGCAA
>JAGRKQ010000069.1:0-5841 GCA_020442235.1 Hyphomicrobiaceae bacterium
TAAGGAAGTACTTGAAAAATGTAAGAAAATGCAAGTGGATATTTCTGGCGGCAAAGCCCGTGACCAGATTAGGAATCTGATGCTCTATCCTGCTGAGCTACGGGGCCGGCCGGCAGGTGTGCTAACACAGCTTTCCGGCGATTGCACCACGCCTTTGCCGGAGCTTGCCACTGCGCCTCGGGAGGCCTTCGCAACGGGATGACAGATCATGGCCAAAGCCCTAATCTCCGGTTCAGCCGGCGCGGGGTCTTGCGTCTTGCCGCCGGTTTCCTCGCTTCGCCCTTCCTCAGTCTTGCCGCCCGGACCGAAATGACAGAGCCGCACCTTCCTTCCGGGGATCTTGCCGCCCTGCGCCGGCTGGGGTCGGGGCGCGTCGTTGCCATCGTCGACGGCGATACGGTGACGCTGGATGACGGCATGGATGTGCGCCTCGTCGGCACGCAGGCACCGAAGCTGCCGCTGGGGCGGCCGAACTTCACACCCTGGCCGCTGGGGGATGCGGCCCGCGATTTCTTGACAAGGATCGCCGACGGGCGGCTCATCCATCTTTATGCCGGCGGGCGCGAGCGCGACCGGCACGGGCGCTGGCTTGCCCATTGCATCACCGAGGATGGCATCTGGCTTCAGGGGGCGACGGTGGGGGCCGGGCTTGCCCGCGTCTACAGCTTTTCCGACAACCGGATGCTGATCGAACGGCTCTATGGCCATGAACGCTTCGCCCGCGCCGGGGCGGAAGGCATCTGGGCCGATCCTTTTTATCACATTCGCCCGGCCAGCGATGCGGCCCGCCTTGAAAGCGACATCGGAACCTATCAACTCGTCGAGGGGCGCATTCTTTCCGTCGGACGGGCCGGCGAGACGGTTTACATGAATTTCGGGCACCGCTGGTCGGAGGATTTCACCATCACGCTGGATGATCGCGCCGTGCGGCTTCTTGAGGAAACCGGTCGCAATCCCTTCGCGCTGGAAGGGATGAGCGTGCGCGTGCGCGGCTGGATGGAGCGCGGCGGCGGGCCGAAGATCGTGCTGACCCATCCCGAACCTTTGGAAGTGGAGCCGTCATGAGGCCTTGCGGTTCCAGGGGTCTGTCGGGGCTGGGGGCGCTTCTTGGCGCCTTTGTCCTTCTGTCGGCCTGCCAGACCATCGACGGCGAGCCGATCAGCATCGTCTCGACGCCCGATCCGGGGCCGACCGCGACGCAGGCAGCGGAAGAAGCCATCGGCGCCCGCGAGCATCCGCGCATCGTCGCGGCCTTTGGCGGCATCTACAGCCATGCACCGGCCGAACGGCTTCTGGGGCGCATCGTCGGGCAGGTGATCTCGGCATCCGAGGCGCCGGAGCAGAGCTACCGGGTGACCATTCTCAACACGCCGGTGGTCAATGCCTTCGCGCTGCCGGGCGGCTATATCTATGTGACGCGCGGACTTCTGGCGCTGGCCAGTGACGAGGCGGAAATGGCGGCCGTCATCGCGCACGAGATGGCGCATGTGACGGCGCGCCATGCGACGGAACGGGCACGTCAGGCACGCACGGCAGCGGTCGTCTCGCGGGTGATGACGGATGTCCTGCGTGATCCGGCGGCGGGCCGGGCGGCGCTTGCGCTTTCGGAAGTCGAGCTGGCCCGTTTCTCGCGCCAGCAGGAGATCGATGCCGATGCGGTCGGCATCCGCACCATCGCGCGTGCCGGGTTCGACCCCTATGCGGCCTTGCGCTTCATCACCGCGCTCGGCCGGTTTTCCCAGCTTTCGCGTCTTCCCGGTGCCGGCGGGCCGGACCTTCTGGCCTCGCATCCTTCCACGCCGGAGCGCGTCGAGCAGGCGCGTCGGGCCGCCCGGCAGATTGCCGCGCCGGGCTTCGGGCGCAGCGAGCGCGAGGCTTACCTGGAAGCCATCGACGGCATCACCTTCGGCGACGATACGACCGAGGGCGTGGTGCGCGGGCGGCGGTTCATCCACCCGCGCCTCGGCTTCACCTTCGAGGGAGCGGAAGGCTTCCGGCTGGAAAACACCCCCGATGCGGTGCTCGGTGCGCGCGAGGAAGGCGAGGCGCTGCGCTTCGATGCGGTTGCCGTTCCGCCGGCAACGAGCCTCGACACCTATCTTCAGAGCGGCTGGGTGCAGGGGCTCGATCCGGCGAGCGTGGAGCGCCGGCAGGTCAACGGGCTGGAGGCGGCCATGGCCCGCGCCGAGGCATCGGGCTGGCATTTCCGCATCGCCGTCGTCGGGCTCAACGGCACGGTCTACCGTTTCATCTTCGCCTCGCGCAGCGGCGGGGAAGGCTTCGATGCCGTGGTCGAGACGACGGTGTCCTCCTTCCGCGCGCTGACGGCGCGCGACCGGGCGGGCCTCAGGCCGTTGCAGGTCGAGATCGTCGAGGCCCGTTCCGGCGATACGGTTGCGACGCTCGCCGCACGCATGCGCTCGGGCAGCGACGACGAGGCGGCGCTTTTCATGGTGCTCAACGGCTTCGACGCAGCGACGACGATCACGCCGGGCATGGAGATCAAGCTGATCCGCTGAGGCCGGACCTTCAGGTGAAGGAGGCGTCCGCGCCCTGATCGGCGATCAGCGCGTCCTTCAGCTTGGCCAGCGCCCGGTTTTCGATCTGCCGCACGCGCTCCTTGGAAATCCCGAGCTTTTCGCCCAGCGCTTCCAGCGTCGCGCCGTCTTCGGACAGTCGCCTCTCGCGCACGATGCGCATCTCGCGTTCGTTCAGAACCTTGAGGGCGCCCTTCAGCCAGGCGTGGCGACGTTCGGTGTCGATGGCGATGCCAACCCGCTCGTCCGGCAGCGGCGTGTCGTCGGCGAGGAATTCGACCCGGTCGGCGCTGGTGCCGTCGCTCTCCATGATGGGGGCGTTGAGCGAGGTATCGGGCGCGGAAAGCCGCGAATCCATCACCGCAACGTCGTTCTTGGAGACGCCGATGGCTTCGGCGATCTGACGGTGGATCTCGCTTGCCGGCAGTTGCTCATTGCCCTTGGAGAGGCGGGCGCGCAGCCGGCGCAGGTTGAAGAACAGCGCCTTCTGGCTGGAAGAGGTGCCGCCGCGCACGATCGACCAGTTTCTCAGGATGTAATCCTGGATCGAGGCGCGGATCCACCAGGTCGCATAGGTCGAGAAGCGCACCAGCCGCTCCGGCTCGAAGCGAGCCGCAGCTTCCAGAAGCCCGACATGGCCTTCCTGAATGAGATCGCTCATCGGCAGGCCGAAATGGCGGAAGCGCGCGGCAATCGAGATCACAAGGCGCATATGCGCCTGCGTCAGGCGGTGCAGGGCCGCCTGATCCTGATCTTCGCGCCAGCGCACGGCGAGCGCATGTTCCTCATCGCGTTCCAGATAGGGTGCTTCCATGGCGGCCTTGACGAAGCCGCGGCGCGCCCGGGCCGTGCCCGTGTCTTCCGATGCCGGCATCACGCCTCCTTGCGTGCAGACGCACGTCGGGTGTGAGTTTGTTAACGGTTTTACGCAGGGCAGGGCGGGACGGATCACCGTGAAGGGCGCAGCGATGTCCCGGAGGGATCGGGGCCGGTATCTTTCAGGCTGAAGCCTTCAAGCGGCCAAAGCAAAAGGCCCGGCAGAGCGCCGGGCCTTTCGGAAGGAGTCTGTATCGGCCGGAAGGGCCGGACGATCAGGCGGCTTCGCTCTGCTCGTCGTCCTCGGCGGCGGCATCGGCCGCAGCCTTGGCGCGCTTCGGGCTCTTCTGGATCGCCTGCTCGATGAGGCGCACGGCCTCGGTCTCGGTGATCTTGTTCACGGCGGCGATTTCGCGGGCCATGCGGTCGATGGCCTGCTCGTAAAGCTGGCGCTCCGAATAGGACTGCTCGGGCTGGGTGTCGGCGCGGAACAGGTCGCGGACGACTTCCGACAGCGCGATCAGGTCGCCGGAATTGATNNTTGATCTTGGCTTCATATTCCTGAGCGCGGCGGCTCCACATGGCGCGCTTGACGCGGGCGCGGCCCTTGACCGTTTCGAGCGCCTTCTTGACGGTTGCCGTCTCGGCCAGCTTGCGCATGCCGACGCTTTCGACCTTCCCGACCGGAACGCGCAGCGTCATCTTGTCCTTTTCAAAGGTGATGACGAAGAGTTCCAGCTTCAGCCCCGCGACCTCCTGTTCTTCGATGGCGACGATCTGTCCGACGCCGTGCGCGGGATAGACGATGTGCTCGCTCGTCTTGAAGCCCTGACGCTGGGTGATTTTCTTTGCGGTCGACGACTTGGCGCTTGCCATGTGTTCGTGCACTCCCTGACACTTCGAGCCCGCCCAGGTTCAACTCAAACCCGGGATGCGACGGGATCGATCCATCGTAAGGGCCCAGACGCACCGGGCCATGAAGGCATGTCGCAGGCGGGCACCCTTGAAAACAGCGGCAAGAATCCTGTCTCCGGCAAGGCCGGGGCCGCTGGTTCTATCGGTGCTTGGAAAGACCTCTCAGGCGATGTGAAGGCCGGTCTGCGGGCGACATAAATCTTATATATACCAAAAGACCGCCGTTTTCAACGGCTTGTCGCGCTGCACCTTAACCTTGAGGAACGATTGTCAGTCGCCCTCGCCCGGAGCCTCCGAGAAGAACTTATCGAACTTGCCGGTCACGCCGTCCATCTCTTCCGCTTCGGGAAGGGGGTCGCGTTTCAGCGTGATGTTCGGCCAGATGGCGGAATATTTGGTGTTGATTTCCAGCCACTTCTCCAGCCCCGGCTCGGTGCCGGGCAGGATGGCTTCGGCCGGGCAGGCCGGCTCGCAGACGCCGCAATCGATGCATTCGTCGGGGTGAATGACGAGCATGTTCTCGCCATCATAGAAGCAGTCGACCGGGCACACTTCCACGCAGTCGGTGTATTTGCAGCGGATACAATTGTCAGTGACGACATAGGTCATGTCGGGCTTCTCCGTGGGATGCGCCAGCCAGGGCCTTACAGCTCGCCTCCCTGTAGGGGCTTTCTTGGCGCATGAAAAGACTGGTGCCTTTTCATATGGCGGGCGAGGCTGCGCTCGCGTTTGTCCGGCCGGGGGCCGGCAACGGGCCCGGAAGGGGCCGGGGCGGCATCCGGCGATGGGGGCGGTTCGGTCAGATCCTCATAGAGAAGACGGGCCTCGCCGGCCGGCCCGCGCCGTGTCCCGCAGGCGAGAATCCTTAGAACCACAACGCCTTTCGGGGCGTTGACGGTGACGACATTGCCGGGCCCGACGAGCCGGGCGGGGTGGGTCATGCGTTCGCCGTCAAGGCGCAGCCCACCGCCCTCGACCAGCGTCTTGGCGAGCGTGCGCGACTTTGTGACGCGGGCGAAGAAGAGCCAACGGTCGATGCGGATCCGTTCGCCCGCTTCGCTCATTGATCGTCCTTCATCTTGTCGAGAAGGCCGGAAAGGGCCGCGAAGGGCGAATCCGGGTCGGGGGCCTTTTCACGCCGCGGAGCGGGGCGGGGGCCGCGGTCCGGGCGCTCGCCGTCCTTGTGGCGCGGCGGACCCTTGCGGCCACCCTTGCCGCGCGGGCGTTCGTTGCCGGCGCGCGGTTCGGAGCCGCCGGGCCGGCGCTCTGCGCGCTGCGGCTTGTCGCCGGTGCGCTGTGCGGGGCGTCGTTCACCACCGCTGCGGCCACCCGGCCGCCAGATCTCGATCATCGCCGGGCCTTCGTCAGCGGCAGCGTCCTGCGGGGCCGTCGTCTCGCCGGCTTCTGCGGCTGTCTCAACCGATTCCGGCGTCGCTTCAGCCTCGGCTGCGGCGGGCGCTTCGAGCGCATCGTCCACGGGGCCTTCCGGCGCGGCGGTGGGATTGTCCTGCGACGCGGGCTCGGCCGCCGTTTCGCCTTCAGGGGCTGGCATCGGCTCCGGCGCGGGCCGGCG
>JAGRKQ010000069.1:5926-12164 GCA_020442235.1 Hyphomicrobiaceae bacterium
CCGCCGGGAACGAGGCCCTCCGGCTCGGGCTGGCCTTCCACCGGGCGATGCTGGAGCAGCGGGCGGATGATGTCGGCCAGCCGCTCCAGAATGTCGATGCGCACGGCGCGCGGGCCGAGCACACGGAAGCCGCCGATGCGGTAGATGTCGGGCGAGATCGCCGGATCGACCGGGATCGAGGTGCGGCCCGAGGCGGACAGATGCGGCACGGTGTCGAGGCCGGGCTGGTCGGGGGCGCCGTTCGCCAGCGCATGAAACAGCACCAGAAGCGAGGCCGGACCGGGCTTCAGGAGCGCCGGCACGAAAAGATGATAGGCGCCGAAGCGCACGCCGAGACCGCGCAGGCCCGCGCGTTCGGTCTGGCCGAGATCGCGCACCTCGCTGCCGATTTCGCGGCGGTCGAGGGTGCCGAGCGCCTCGGCAATGCGGAAGGCAAGACCGCGGGCGATGCCATCGAGGCCTTCGGCCGCGCGCAGGTCGAAGAGCGGCTTCAGAAGCGTTTCGGTCTGCGTTTTCAGCCACAGGGCAAGGCGGTTCTCGACCGTCTCGCGCGCGCCGCCGGTGAGCTGCTCGTCGGCGAGGATGACGATGCGCGGGAGCAGGATGTCGTCGCTGGCGGCAAGCCGGGCAACGAGGGCGCCGTTCCAGCGCAGGCCGCCGTCATGGGCGATCGCAAAGGCCGTGTCGGGGCTTTCGCCCAGCTTTTCGGCGCGCTTGACGATTTCGCTCGACAGCGCCTTGCCGGCGGCGGCCGAGATCGCCCGCGCATCCTGACCTTCCGCGCTGGCGTCCGCGGTGAAGCGGAACCCTTGCAGCCAGCCGATGTGCTGACCTTCGACCCTTACGTCGCCGTCGTCGAGAACTTCCGCGTCCAGCATCGTCTTCTCCCGCAGCCGGCGCATGAGCACACTGGTGCGCCGGTCCACAAAGCGTTGTGTCAGACGTTCATGAAGCGCGTCCGACAGCCGGTCCTCTAGCGCACGGGTGCGCTCCTGCCAATGGCCGGGATCGGCCAGCCAGGCATTGCGGTTGGCCATGAAGGTCCAGGTGCGCACCTGGGCGATGCGCGCCGACAGCGTGTCGATGTCGCCTTCGGTCTTGTCGTTTTCCTTCAGTCGCCGCGCGAACCAGTCTTCCGACAGGGCGCCATCGTCGACAAGCTGGCGGTAGATGGTGGCGACCAGTTCGGCGTGCTGGGCCGGGGCGATCTTGCGATAATCGGGCAGCTGGCAGACGTCCCAGAGCAGCGCGACGCGCTCGCGGCCCGTCGCGCGTTCGGCCAGCCCATCCTCGCGCATCGCCGCTTCCAGGGCGGTGACATCCTCCTGCGGCAGGGCGCGGGTGAGGCCGGCGACCGGGGGCAGTACATCGAGGCTGTCGCGCAAGGCGCCGGTGGAGGAAAAATCGAGATCGGCATTGCGCCACTGCATCGTCTTGACGACGTCGAAGCGATGGGTCTCCAGCCGCTCCACCACCTCGTCGTCCAGGGGGTCGACCCGGCCGGTCACGCCAAAGGTGCCGTCGCTCGTGGCGCGCCCGGCCCGGCCGGCGACCTGGCCGAGTTCGGCCGCCGTCAGCGGGCGGTATTCATATCCGTCGAACTTGTGGATGCCGGCAAAGGCGACGTGGTCGACATCGAGGTTGAGCCCCATGCCGATGGCATCGGTGGCGACGAGAAAATCGACGTCGCCGGACTGGTAAAGCTCCACCTGGGCATTGCGGGTGCGCGGGGAAAGCGCGCCCAGCACCACCGCCGCGCCGCCGCGCTGGCGACGGATCAGCTCGGCGATCGCATAGACCTCGTTGGCGGAAAAGGCGACGATGGCCGAACGCCGGGGCTGGCGGGTGATCTTCTTCGAACCGGCATAGGTGAGGTGGCTCATGCGGGCGCGGGTCACGACGCTGATGCCCGGAAGCAGGCGCTCCAGTAGCCCGCGCACCGTCAGGGCGCCGAGCAGCAGCGTTTCGGAACGTCCGCGCAGATTGAGGATGCGGTCGGTGAAGACGTGGCCGCGCTCCAGATTGGCGGCAAGCTGCACCTCGTCGACGGCGACGAAATCGAGCGAGAGGTCGCGCGGCATCGCCTCGACCGTCGAGACGTAGTAGCGCGCCTTCTTCGGCACGATCTTTTCCTCGCCGGTGACGAGGGCAACGGCGCCGGCGCCCGCCCGTTCCACCACCTTGCCATAGACCTCGCGCGCCAGAAGCCGCAGCGGCAGGCCGATCATGCCGGTCGGATAGGCGGTCATGCGTTCGATGGCGAGGTGCGTCTTGCCGGTGTTGGTCGGCCCGAGAATGGCGGTAACGCCATGGCCGGAGCGGAACGGTTCAGACATCAGAGGAGCCATCGGGGTGGAATTCCGGCATCGGGACGGACAATCGTCAAACCGGCTGTTTCAGTTCGGGACAGGATTTCAGAAAAGCTGACCCGGATTGCCTAGCATGGCCGGGCGGCAACTGTCGCCCCGAAGCGTGCGCCGTTAACACAGGGAACAGGGGTGGGGAGAATCGGCGACGAATCGCCTGCCTTGCGGATGTTCTTCTTCTGGTCCCGCAGCATCTGGGGGGTGCTGAAATGCTGCGGCACAAGGAGGGCGGGCGACGGGCAGGCGGCGGGGTCTGTTCACGGCGATGGCGTTAATGCCCCCGTGCCGAAATGGCACGGATTGGCGGTTTGATGCCGCGGCAGAAGAATGCCTGACCGCAGGGGTTCTGCATCGCGTTCGGCCTTTCCATCAACACAGGCAACAGCTTGCGCACAAACAGGCGACGAATCGCTGACCCTGCGGAGTTTCCCGCTTTGTTCCGAGCGGGCTGGATCTGGCCTTGCGAGACCCCTGGCCTCACCTGCGCCCTAGCGATACTCGAAGCTGCGGGCGTCGATGATGACGCGGCCGAAATTGAGGCCGACCTCCATACGCACCGGCGCAACCAGCGGGCGGTCGCCGACCTGTGCCAGCCAGACGAAGAGATCCTGATTGCGCGACAGTTCCTGGTTGACGCGACGCGAGGAGCGGTGGCCGGCAATCGGCACATAACGGGCGCGGCAGACGACGGCCTGTCCGCCCTGACCGAGCGGATGGCGGTCCATGCGCACGAAAGTCAGCTCAATGTCGTAACGCTGGCGTCCGTCGAAGATCGGCAGGGCGCGGTTGCAGGCCGCCGGGCCGTTCGCCGCCTCGGCATTGGGCACCGGGATGAGCAGCGCGGAAACCGGATCGACAATGCCGCGCCGGTGCTGGCGCTCCACGGCAACACGGTGCGGATGCGGGGTCAGCGGCGGTTCGGCGGTCACGCGGGTGATGTTGCCGCCCGAAAGCTGCATCTCGACGACGTTGGTCTTGTCTTCTTCCGAAGCCGACAGATCGTAGGAGACCGGAACGGGGCGGGTGCTGCGCAGCCGGCCGCGCGCCGTCGCCTCGCCCTGACCTGCCGAAACCAGCCGCCCGACGGAGGTGGTCTGGGCGCGCACGGTTGCCGCATAGCCATCGCCCCGGAAGGCAACCGACAGCCAGCCGGTGCCGATGCGAAGGCCGGCCACGGTCACGGCATAGGATGCGGTCAAGCTGTGGTCCTGCGCCTCGGCCCGGCTGGAAAGGGCGGGCATGAGAAGCAGTGCGGTGGCGGCAAGCGCCGCAGAAAGACGGGAAAAGCTCACGACATCCTGATCCTTCGACAAACCGGCCGCACCTTTTGGAACGCGCGCACGAGACGAATCAATTGCGGCGATCATAAGATTGTTCGCGGGCTCCGTCGCCCTTGCCGGCCCTCTGCCGGCAGACGGGTTGACGGCGGCAGGTGCCGCCCGTATACACCCTCGTCCAATTCCGGCAGGTCTGGGCCCGTTGTCCTGTGCGTCACGCGCGGGCCATCTAGAACGCGGCTTCCGGCACCTGTCTTTTCGTGGTCTGAACAGAATTCAAGGGTTTGATCATGGCTCGCCGTTGCGAACTGTCCGGCAAGGGTGTGTTGACCGGGAACAACGTCTCCCACGCCAACAACAAGACCCGTCGCCGCTTCCTGCCGAACCTCGTCAACGTTTCGCTGATGAGCGAGAAGCTGGGCCGCGCCGTGAAGCTGCGCATCGCCGCTTCCACGCTGCGTTCGGTCGAGCATCGCGGTGGCCTTGACGCCTATCTCCTGAAGGCGCGTGACACCGAGCTTTCCCCGCGCGCTCTTGCGGTCAAGCAGGAACTTCTCGCCGCCGCCGGCGAATAAGGCCTGCCGAAAGGCATCTTCCCATGTCCGAACGGATCGTTCTTGCCGCTGCCATCCTGGCCATGGCGGCGGTTGTCGTGCTGTCCAACGTGCTTGTGCAGCATCCCGTCGATGCGACGCTTGGATCGTTGCAGCTCGCCGATCTTCTGACCTGGGGCGCCTTCACCTATCCGGTGGCCTTTCTTGTCACCGACCTTGCCAACCGCCGGCTCGGCGCATCGCGGGCACGCCTCGTGGTGATCGCCGGCTTCGTCGCCGCGGTCGTGCTGTCGGTCTGGCTGGCAACGCCGCGCATCGCGATTGCCTCCGGCAGTGCCTTCCTCGTTGCGCAGCTGCTCGATGTGGCGATCTTCGACCGGCTGCGGCGCGCGGTCTGGTGGAAGGCGCCGGTGGTGTCGTCGCTGCTCGCCTCGCTGGTCGATACGGCGATCTTCTTCAGCCTGGCCTTTGCCGCCTCGGTGACGCCGATCCTTGGTTTTGGCGATGATTTTGCCACCGGGACGGCGATCTTTGCCGGCCTCGAGGCAACACGCTGGGTGGCCTGGGCCTTTGGCGATCTGGCCGTGAAGCTCTTGGTGGCGCTGGCGCTTCTGATGCCTTACCGCGCGCTTCTGACCTTCCTGCCTCTCAAGGACGCGGCGCCGGCGCCGGCACGTTGAAGCTGCCTTCGCCGACGAGCCGGAAGCGCAGGATGATCGTGCGCTGAAAGAAGTTGTGATTGTCGTCGGACAAAAGGGTCAGGATCGGCCCTTCCGGCGTGTCGGTCACCGCAAGACCTTCCATGTTGTCGATGACGGAGCGCATGTCGGCCTCGATGAGGACGGCGCCGTCGGCGAGCGAACCGGGCGCGATGGCGCCGGCGGCGATGCGGCGCATGCGCATGCGCACGCCTTCCGACAGGGCGAAGCGGCGTTCCAGGATGATGAGATCCCCGCCCGGCAGCATGGCGGCGTCGGTGACGTCGTAATCGTCCGTGCGGCGCACCGAAAACCCGAAACCGCGCGCGCCCATGGCGGCGGCCCGCAGGTGCCCGTTGGCGTCGAGCGTCTGTTCGGCAATGACGATGGTGAGGCCCTGAAGCGGCCCCTCGCTGATGTGGGCGATGGCCTCCAGCCCGCGATTGTAGCGCAGCCGTCCGAGGACGGCGGGCACCGGAATCAACCGGCCGGGGGCATCAAGGCCCTGCCGCCCGAGTGCGTAGCGGCGGATGGGCATGCGGCGTTCGAAGCTGACGAGCGCTTCCATCTGCTCGCCCGTGCCAATGAACTCCAGTCCCTCCGCGTCGCCGCCGTCCTTGCCGAGCAGGGGTTCGCCGCGTTCATCGCGCAGCGGGGCGATGGTGGCCTCCTCGATCGAGAGCGGCCGTCCGGTTTCGTCAGTGACAAGGCGGCCCGTCAGCCACAGCCCGGTGTCGGAAATGGCGTAGAAGCGCTCGCCGTCGAAGCGGATCCCGGAGAGCCCGCCGAGATGCGGATCGTGCGAGGAAAGTGCGAGGCCGCCGAGATAACGCAGCGCGCCGCTGTCGCCGAAGCCGGCGCGGAAGAAATGCGGCAGGGCGCGCGTCGTGATCGCGATCGGCTCTTCGCCTTCGAGCGGTTCGGCCCGCACGGTTCCGGCATGCATTGTCGTCGCCAGAAGCGCGCACAGAAGCGCCAGCGCCGGCGCGAAGCCCACGCGCATCACGCGGCAGGCCGGCCCCGGCGACCGGCGGCGGGGGCCTCGTCGAAAAGTGCGGCAAGCTGGTCGGTCATCGCGCCGGCCAGTTCCTCGGCATCGATGATGGTAACGGCGCGGCGGTAGTAGCGGGTGACGTCGTGCCCGATGCCGATGGCGATGAGCTCGGCCGTGGAACGGTTCTCGATCTCGGCGATGACGTGGCGCAGGTGCCGTTCCAGATAGGTGCCGGAATTGACCGACAGGGTGGAATCGTCCACCGGCGCGCCGTCGGAGATCACCATCAGGATGCGGCGTTGCTCGGGCCGGGCCATCAGCCGGTGATGGGCCCATTCCAGCGCCTCGC
>JAGRKQ010000070.1 GCA_020442235.1 Hyphomicrobiaceae bacterium
ACCGTCATCGGGTAGTAGGTGCCGCCTTTGATCGTCGCATCGTTGCAGACGATCATGCAGGCGCGCCCGGAGACCTGGCCAACCCCCGCGATCACGCCGGCAGCATGGATGTCGCCGCCGTAAAGCCCATAGGCCGCGAGCGGCGCGACCTCCAGAAAGGGCGTGCCCGGATCGAGAAGCTGCATGACCCGCTCGCGCGGCAGGAGCTTGCCGCGCGACAGGTGCTTTTCGCGCGCGCGTTCCGATCCTCCGACGGCCGCAAGCGCGCGCTTTTCGGCAAGATCGGCAAGAAGCGGCGCCCAGTCGTCGCGGTTGCGCCGCGCTTCCGGCGATGACGCATTGAGAGTGCTGACGAACCCGCTCATGACGCTTTTTCCCCATCCTCACGCTCGACGGGCGCGCCGGCCTCCCGCCACTCGGAAAACCCGCCCTTCAGATGCGTGACCGGCTCCAGCCCCATTTCCAGGGCCGAGCGCGCCGCAAGGGCAGACCGCCACCCGCCGCCGCAGAAGAAGACGAAACGCTTCTCCTCGGTAAAAACCGGCTTGTGATAGGGGCTGTCCGGGTCGATCCAGAATTCCAGAAGTCCGCGCGGACAGTGAAAGGCGCCTGGGATGCGCCCCTCGCGCTTCAACTCGCGAATGTCGCGCAGGTCGATGAAGAGCGTGTCGTCGCGGCCCAACAGCCCCCGGGCTTCATCCACCGTCACATGACCGACGATGGCATCGGCTTCCTCCACCAGTGCCTGGCAGGATTTGCGGATCTTGAGCGCCACAGCGCCCCTCCCTTGCTTGTTATCGCAGCACCGCAAGGACGCCGCTCTTTGATGCCCGGCCTTTTGTGGCGGGCTTGAGCAAGGTTGGCCCGGCGCGATGGGGACGGCAAGAGGCAAGATGCGCAAGAGGGATGCAAAAGAGACGGAATGCAAAAAGAAACGGGGACGCAGCAGATGCTGCGTCCCCGTTTCTTGTCTGTCGGTCTGCCGGCTCTTACTGAGCGGCGATCTGCGAAGCGACCGCCGAAGGCTCAAAACCGCCGAAAAGCCAGACCACTGCCAGAAGGCCAAGGCAGAGCACAAGCGTCCACTTGGCCGCCCCCCAGCAGGAGGAAGACTCCTGTTCAAAGTCCATGAATGACTCTCTTTTGCCCCACTCCCGATCGGAGTGTGTCGCTTTTAAGACTTTGTTTACCGCACTGCAAGGCGAACCTTAGTTGCGCGGCAAAAATGCGTATGTCCGCCCCGTGGCGCGATAGGCGGCAAGGCCGATCAACTCTCTGACAGCCAAGTCGAATTTCTCAAATCCGGCGCCCACGGAAAGCGGCGGCGAGAGCACTGGTCGCTCCACCCGGCTGTCCACAGGCTGGGGGTAGAGATGGCCCCATCCCGCCGCTTCGAACACCAGAATCGCCCGCGGCATGTGCCATGCCGACGTCACGATCGCATAGGCGCCTTCAGCTTCGTCATCGACAAGACGGGCCGAGAAGACGGCATTCTCATAGGTGTTGCGTGAAGCGTCTTCGATCACGATGCGCTCGCGTGCAACGCCGAACTCGATCAGCATCTCCGCCAGTTGCCCGGCCTCGGCTTGCGCATCCGCACCGGCGAGAAGACGCCCGGTCCCGCCACTGACGAGGATACGGGCTTCCGGGTGCCGGAGAGCAAGACGCAAGGTGCCGTAAAACCGCTCGCCCGCCGCATTCATCGGCACGCTCAAGCGTCCTGCGCGATTGTCCTCAAGAATGCCACCAAGCAGAACGATACCGGCAAGACGCTCAGGCAAGGCGCGGTCCGGCACGCGGCTTTCCAGAAAAGAAAGCATGAGGTTTCCCGCCGGAACGAGCGTTGCAAGGATGACGAGGCCAAGAGCCAGACCGCTCATCGCCCGCATCATCCGTCTCCAGCCGAGACGAGCAAGAACAAGCGCCAAAAGCGCCGCCAGAAGTGCCAGATTCGACGGCTGGACGAAAAAGAAGAAAACCTTAGACAGAACGAAGAACATCGGCGAAAAACGGCCCTTCCTGATCGGCAATCATGATTCGCAAACCCACCCTTTTCGATATCACGCTCATCCTGTTCCTGGCGGTGGTCTGGGGCTCGGCCTTTCTTGCCATCAAGGTGGCGGTCGACGATCTCGGCCCGTCCTGGCTGGTGACGGGGCGTGTTGTGATCGGCTTTCTGGCCCTTCTGCCTTATGTGCTCTGGAAGGGCTGGGTTCTGCCGCAAGGCGCCCGCCAGTGGGCGTTGATCGGGGTGATCGCAACGCTCAACGTCATCGTGCCCTTCTATCTGATCTCCTATGCCGAACTGACCATCGATGCCGGCCTGACCTCGCTTCTGATGGGCACCGGCCCCTTTCTGGCGCTGATCGCAAGTCACCTTACAACCGACGACGACAAGCTGACGCGCGGCAAGTTTCTGGCCGTTCTTCTCGGCTTCAGCGCCGTTCTTCTCGTTGTCGGCCCTGCCGCTCTCAGCGGCGCACATGCCGACCTTCTGGCCCAGGGCGCGGCCATGCTCGGCAATGTCTGCTACATCGTTTCCGGCATCCTGATCCGCAAGGTCGAGGGCATTCCGCCGACCCGGATGGCGGCTCTCGTGCTGGCCATCGCTTCGGCGGCGCTTCTGGCGATCAACCTGCCGGGCGGCGTGCCGGATTTCGCAGCAGTCGACACCAACGCGCTTCTCTGCCTCGTCTATCTGGGACTGTTCCCGACCGGGCTTGCCTATATCCTGCGCTATCACCTCATCCGCACGGTCGGCTTCAGCTTCTTTGCGCTCGGCCTCAACCTGATCCCGGTGTTCGGCGTCATTCTTGCCGCGCTGCTGCTTGGCGAAGCCATCAGCTGGCGCACGGCTCTGGCACTGGCTCTGGTGCTCGCCGGGCTGATGATCGCGCGCCGCAGCGCCCGATCCGCATGAGGGTCGTTTAGGATAAAATCACTCTTCGATTGCTGCCGGACCGTTTTCGGCGCCTGTTAGAGGCGGACGAAAAGGGCAGGATGATGCAAGACTCCATCGGCACACGGCTTGAGAGCGGCGTTTCGGGCAATTTCGGCATCGTGCGTGCCATTGCCTGTTACACGGTGGTGATCGTGCACGCCTATGGCGTTGTTCTGGCCGAGGTCGGACGCGATCAGTATGTGCACCTGTTCGGGTTCACCCCGGACTGGCTGGCCGTCAACGTCTTCTTCCTTCTGAGCGGCATGCTTTTATCCTATTCTCTGGACTTCAAGCCGGCCTTCCTGCCCTTCGTTGCAGGGCGCCTGATCCGCTGGATGCCCGCGGTCTTCATCGCGGTCTTGCTGGCCGTGCTCGTTGTCGGCCCGCTGATGACCCGCCTGCCGCTTGAGGTCTATGCCAATCCGGCAGCGCTGGGCGAATTCATCGTCAACATCATCTCCTTCCAGAATGTCGACACGCCGCTTCCCGGTGTTTTTGCCGACAATGCAACGGGTCCCTCGCTCTTCGTGCCCCTGTGGACGATGAAATACGAAATCCTGTTTTCCATCCTGCTGGCGGCCAGCGTTGCAACGCCGGTCTGGCGGATGAAGTGGGTGATCTATACCGGGATTGCCGTCACGCTTGTCGCCTGGGCCATTGTCTTCCACGATGCCGGTCCGCTGCGCGCCAACCGCCCCTTCGAGCATATGCTGCGCTTTGCCGGCGCCTTTGCGCTGGGCATTGCGATCTATCGCCTGCGCTTCCGCCTTCCGCACAGCCTGCCGATCCTTGCCGGTCTGTTCGCTGTGGCGCTTGCCGCCAACAACACGCCGGCCGGGCCGATCCTCGGGCTTCTGGCGTTGGGGTATGGCGTGGCCTTCGTCGGCACCATGAAGCTGAAGGTGCCCGCCGTCCTCCTGCTCATCGGCTCGGCGTCCTACGGCATCTATATCTATGCCTTCCCGATCCAGCAGATCCTCTATGCAATCAGCCCGGAGGCGAGCCCGATCGCCAACGGCCTGTGGACCATCGCCTTCACGACGCCCTTTGCCGTGATTTCCTGGCTGGCGGTGGAAAAGCCGCTGAACGAATGGCGGCGCTCGCATCTGCACATGAAAAAGGCGGCCGTAGCCGCCTGACCCTTCCGGAAAAGATCTGTCGCCACGCTTATTCCGGCGCCAGATCGCTTCCGCGCACGAAGCCGGCCACCTGCCCGTTCACAGAGACCTCGCAAACGCGCTCGTCGAGAAGACGGCGGTGCATGTCACGCCCGCCGAACGCCCATTCGTGGAAGGGAAATTCCGGACGGCACCAGCGCAGCACGATGCCCTCCGTGCCGTCGGCGATCTGGCCCGTGACCGCTGAGCCCTCTTCAGGACCGGCCATCACGGCCGCATCGTGGCGCGTCTCGAAACGCGTGTCATAGGGGCTGGCACCCTGCGCCGCGGCAATGGCGACAGCCACGCCCAGAAACAAGACATGCGCCAGAACGAAGATGGCAATTCGCATCAACATACGCGTCGAACCTCAATCCCATGCCACAACCGGACGTCCGCCGGAGCGGCGCGTCAGATAGCAGGCCCCCTTCCCTGCGGCCAGCCTTGGAAAGCTGCCCGATCAAGGTTAGCAAAGCCTTGCGACCTTCTGGCAACAGTAGCCCCGCCCACCCGTCCCTGTCGGTGACGCAGGGCACAGAGCGGGCGGAAAGCCTTCTTTTCAGCCCGACTTCTGGAACAATTCACGCCCGATCAGCATGCGGCGGATCTCGCTCGTCCCCGCACCGATCTCGTAGAGCTTGGCATCGCGCAAAAGCCGGCCGGTGGGATACTCGTTGATGTAGCCGTTACCCCCGAGGCACTGGATCGCCTCGAGCGCCATCCACGTCGCCTTCTCGGCGGCATAGAGAATGGCCCCGGCCGCATCCTCGCGGGTGGTCCGGCCGCTATCGCAGGCCTTGGCCACCGCATAGACATAGGCCCGGCAGGCATTCATCGTCACATACATGTCGGCGATCTTGCCCTGCATCAGCTGGAAGGTGCCGATGGGCCGGCCGAACTGTTCGCGCTCGTGGACATAGGGAAGCACGATGTCCATCGCCGCCTGCATGATGCCAAGCGGCCCGGCGGCAAGCACCGTGCGCTCATAATCGAGGCCCGACATCAGGATCTTCACGCCGTCTCCCTCATTGGAAAGACGATTCTCCTCCGGCACCTCGCAGTTC
>JAGRKQ010000071.1:0-2133 GCA_020442235.1 Hyphomicrobiaceae bacterium
CATTTCCCCTCAGCAATCGGCACAGTTCTTTCGCCGGGTTTCCCCGCCGATGGATCGATTGCACACGGATGGCGATCGGCCCCGCCTTGCAGAACCGCTCGCGCTGCACGTCATAAGGAAGATGTCAGATGAAATGCGCCCGGTCGGCCTTGTCGCCCGATATGGCGGTATGCCCGAGAACGCAGGTGACGATCCCGTCATAGAGCCGGCGCGCCGAAACCGGCTTGCACAGGAAACCGGCCGCTCCCGTGCGCATGGCGCTGAGAACGCGGCTTTCCTGGGTGTGCGCGGTCAGAAGGATGATGCGCACGGCGCCGAAAGCCGCACCGCCGGACTGCACGGCCTTCAAAACCTCAAAGCCGCTCATCTCCGGCATTTCCCAATCGATGATGGCGATATCGACATTGTTCGCCCGCATGGCGTCCAGCGCCGAAAGTCCGTTCTGCGCCTCGATGATGTGACGTGCGCCGAATCCCTTCAGAACCGTCACGATGAGACGGCGCATGAAGGTGCTGTCGTCGACGACGAGGAACTGAAGATCGCTCAGGATGAGCTTGACGGACATGAGCACACACCGGATTTCGCCACGCTGATGGGCTCAATCTGGCATGGCTAAATTGCCGCTACGTTAATTTACGGCCGGCCGCGACGCGGCATCCAGAATGCGCTTGCACTCCAGAAGCTCATAAAGCGTTGAACGCAGGCGCGTTTTTTGCGCTTCGCTGAAACCGGCATCAAAACGCACCGGCAGATCGTCTTCCGCAGCGCGAATTCCAGCCGGAAGACTTTCAGGCAAATCCGCTTCATCCGGCTCCGCTTCGGGCGCTGGGGCGAAGGGATCCGGCGCGGAGGCGAAAGTCGCTTCTGAGGAAGAGGCCGGCGCGGCATCTCCGGCCAGCTGTCCCGGTTGCGGCGGCGGGGTGCTGCCCTGCCCGATCGCGGCCACATGCCGCACGCCCTGATCCTTCAGGATGCGCTGCACGGCGGCGATGCGAAACCCTTCCTCATAGAGCAAATGGCGGATGCCGCGCAGAAGATCGACATCTTCGGGCCGGTAGTAACGCCGCCCGCCGCCGCGCTTCAGCGGCTTGATCTGCGAAAAACGCGTTTCCCAGAACCGCAGCACATGCTGCGGCAGATCCAGAAGCTCGGCCGTTTCGCTGATGGTGCGGAAAGCGTCTTCGGCCTTGGTCACGTCGTCTTGCCCATCCTGCCGGAACCCGTAGGAGCGCAGATCAGTCGCTCGATCCGTCATTGATGGCCTGTTTGAGGACGTTGGACGGCTTGAAGACCAGAACCTTGCGCGGCGCGATCGGCACTTCCTCGCCGGTCTTGGGGTTGCGCCCGACGCGCTCGCCCTTCGAGCGAACGATGAAGGAGCCGAAGGAGGAAAGCTTCACCAGATGCTCTTCCACCACTGCATCGGCGATGGTGGAGAGGACGGTTTCAACCAGATCGGCCGATTCCGTGCGCGACAGGCCCACGCGCTCGTAAACGGCTTCACACAGATCCGCCCGTGTTACGGTCTTGTCCGACATCACGCCCCCTCGGTGCGCCCCTGCCTCGGTGCGGTGCGTCTCTTTTCTTGCAATGGGAGAAGCTATTCCGTCGAGGTCTTAAAGGTCAACTGCCGGAGCCGCTCCAACGCATCAAACAGGCGCCCCAGGTGAATCCGCCGCCCATGGCCTCGAACAGGATGACGTCGCCCGCCTTGACGCGGCCGTCGCGCACCGCCGTATCCAGCGCCAGCGGAATGGACGCCGCCGAGGTGTTCCCGTGCTTGTCCACCGTCAGCACCACCTTGGCCGGATCAATCTTCAGATGCCGCGCCGAAGCGTCGATGATGCGCACATTCGCCTGATGCGGAATGAACCAGTCGAGATCGGCCGTCGTCAGACCCGCAGCACCGAGCGTATCCTCGATCACGTCGTTGATCATGCCGACCGCATGGCGGAACACCTCGCGGCCTTCCATGCGCAGATGCCCGCTGGTCTGGGTAGAGGAGACGCCGCCATCGACGAAGAGTTTCTGGCGATGCTGGCCATCGGCCCGGAGCTTTGATGCGATCAGACCGTCCATCGGATCGTCAGTCTCGAAGGCTTCCAGAACCACCGCCCCCGCCCCGTCGCCGAA
>JAGRKQ010000071.1:2343-5449 GCA_020442235.1 Hyphomicrobiaceae bacterium
GTCGAGGTGGCCACGAGGATGAGATCGATGTCGGCGATGTCGTGGCCCGAGGCCTCCAGCGCGCGCCGCGCCGCGGCAATGCCGAGATCGGAGGTGCGCTCGCCCTCGGCGGCGTAATGACGCTCGCGGATGCCGGTGCGCTGGACGATCCACTCATCGCTCGTGTCGACGATCTTTTCCAGATCTTCGTTGGTGACGGTGCGCTCGGGCAGATAGCTCCCGGTCCCGACGATACGCGTGCGGATCATTCAACGGCCTCGGCTTGCGAAACGGCAGGACGCAGACGCTCCAGCGCCGCGACGCCTTCTGCCACCTTGCCCTGCAAATTGTTGCGGGCCATGTCATAGGCAAGATCGAGCGCGGCGGCAAACCCGATGGGGTCCGTCCCGCCATGGCTCTTGATCACCGTGCCGTTGAGCCCGAGAAAAACTCCGCCATTGGAGCGACGCGGGTCCATCTTGCGCTTCAGCGCTGCAAAGGCCGGCGCAGCGAACACATAGCCCAGCTTGGCGCGCAGGCTGGCGCTCATCACGGCGCGCAGATAATCGCCGATCTGCCGGGCCGTGCCTTCGGCGGTCTTCAGGGCGATGTTGCCGGAAAATCCTTCCGTGACGACGACATCCACCGTGCCCTTGCCGATGTCGGTGCCCTCGACAAAGCCGCGGTAATCGATCTCGGGATGGTTGGCCTCGCGCAGCGCCTGACCCGCCTCGCGCACGGCCTCCAGCCCCTTCACTTCCTCGATGCCGATGTTGAGAAGGCCGACCGTCGGTCGTTCCAGCCCGAACAGCGCCTTGGCCATCGCCCCGCCGAGAATGGCGAACTCGACAAGCTGCCCGGCCTCCGCGCCGACATTCGCCCCGACATCCAGCACAACCGATTCGCCGCGCCGGGTCGGCCAGATGGCGGCAATCGCCGGGCGCTGCACACCGGGAAAGGTGCGCAGGCAGAACTTCGACATCGCCATCAGGGCGCCGGTGTTGCCGGCTGAAACGGCAACATCCGCCTCGCCGGTCTTCACCGCTTCCAGTGCCTTCCACATCGACGACTTGTAGCGGCCCGTGCGCAGCGCCTGGCTCGGCTTGGCGTCCATGGAAACGGCGACATCGGTGTGGATCAGTCTGGCGCGCTCCTTGAGGCGCGGATCCGCATCGATCAGCGGCGCGACGATGGCTTCATCGCCGAAAAAGACAAAGCTGAGGTCGGGATGGCGCGTCAGCGCAAGGCTGGCGCCTCCAATGACGACGCCGGGGCCCTCGTCCCCTCCCATCGCATCGACCGAAATTGTCGTCACACTGGCTCTCCCGTGCAGTCGAACCGGTTTGCCCGGACTTGTGCGAAGGAAGGCCTTGGCCTCCATCCCCGACCGCGGCGCGGACCATATACCAAATGGCCTGCGATACAACGCATTCCTAGTCTGCGCCCTTGAGCGACTTCAAGACGGCAAAAGGAGATTGCTTCCTGATTTCAGGCTCTTCCCCGGCCGTTTGCGTGGAAAGCTCCGCCCCCTCGGCGCGCGGATAGGGATCGAGACCGAGCGTCAGGTGCTCCACTGCGATCTGCGTCAGGTCGAGCGAACCGGAAAAATCCTCCGGCGGGTCCTCGGCGTCAGGATCGACGGCGATCTCCGCAAGAACCTGCGCCTTCTCGGGGTGGAAGCGCCTGTCCACCAGCTCCTCGATATGCCCGTTCACCGGCTCCAGCGTGATGACGCAGGCCTGCGTCACATCCGCCTTCACCCTGCCCGTCACCTTCAGCCCGGACTTGCGAAACGGGCTGATGAGAAATTCCGCGGAAGCCCGCTTGACCGACAGGGCGCCGAAATGCGCCGCCAGCGCATCCCGCTCGGCCGCCGTGAACTGGAATGACACCGGCGTTCCCGCGCCGCGAATCTCCGCCAGACGACACGGCCGGGGCTGGAAGTCCCCTTGCGGGATTTCAGAGTTCATCTGCTTCTCCCAAAATCTCGGGAATCGGTGCGTGACCGGAAAGAAAGACTGCATCGTCCAGTGCCGCAAGGCTTTGCTCGACGGCAAGCACGTGATCGGTGAGCGCACGGATCGTATCCGCATCGCCCTCGCTGAGATTGCGGGCCAGAACCTCGCCGAGGGCCATGTGCCGTGCGTCATCGCCTTCGCTCGCCAGCGCCGCGCCATAGGCTTCGAGCTGGCCATAGAAGACCCCGGCCATCTTGTGCATGGTTTTCGGAAGCTTCTGGTCGCCGACACCCGCCTGACGCAGGCCGCGGTCGGTTTCGGCAAAGAAGATATCCGTCAGTTCCTGCGCCATCGCCTTCAGCGCCGGACCGCGCCCCTGAAGCACACGCAGGGTGAGGATCATGATGAGGCTGAGGCTGTTGAAACGGCCCATCAGCGTATCCGGCACCCCCAGTTCCGCATAAAGAACAGGTCGGCGCGAGATCGCCACAACTTCATCATAGAGACTTGCCACGAAGCGATTTCGCCGCCGCAGCAATCGGTCGAGAAGCGTCATGCCGGACCACCGGGGTTGGAGCGCCGGGGCTTTCAAGCCAGCGGCGAGTGTGCGAAAGGCTTTTTGAGGCGTGCCGCCGGGTTGCGGCCGCGTTGCGTCATGAAGAGGGTATAGGCGTCATGCAGGCTCGTTTCAAACATCCTCGGCTGCTGGCCCCCGCCGCGCTCGCCCTGGTGGCGGCGCTCGGTCTTGCCGGGTGCGAGACCGAAACCCTGCAACACGGCTATGTCATTCCCGAGAACGCGCTGGAGCAGATCCCGCAAGGGTCCTCGCGCGAACAGGTCCTCGTCGTGCTCGGAACGCCGCAGACGACGGCAACCATCGACAACGAGGTCTTCTATTACGTTTCCCAGCGCTCCGAGCGCCGGATGGCCTTCATGGTGCCCGAAGTCACCGAACAGCGCGTGCTGGCGGTCTATTTCGACGCCGAGCAGCGTGTCGAACGTGTGGCCGAATACGGCCTTCAGGACGGTCAGGTCTTCGACTTCGTCAGCCGCACCACCCCGACCGGCGGTCAGGACCTTTCCTTTGTCGGCCAGCTTCTGCGCGGCGTCGGACGCACCTCCTTCTGACGCGCCCGGACCGGTTTCAGCAAACCGGCACGGCACAAAAA
>JAGRKQ010000072.1:0-2091 GCA_020442235.1 Hyphomicrobiaceae bacterium
TTCGGCATGGGCGCGGAGATCGGCATCGCCACGGGGCGCATGCATGCGCGCGGTCCGGTGGGCGTGGAACAGCTGACGAGCTTTCATTATGTGGTGCACGGTTCCGGGCAGACCCGTCCGTGACGCAGGCTGCGCGCTACCCCCGCCGGCCCGTCGGGCTGCCCGCGACCGTTCCGGGCATGACCGTCGGACTCTATGGCGGCAGCTTCGATCCGGTGCATGAAGCGCATCTGATGGTCGCGGCGCGGGCGGTGAAACGGCTCGGGCTCGACCGGCTGTGGTGGCTGGTGACGCCGGGAAATCCGCTGAAGGCGCATACGCCCGAGGGCGGGCTTCAGGCCCGCATGGCGGCGATCCGGACCCGGCTGACTGATCGGCGTCAGGCGGTGCTGGGCATCGAGGCGGTGCTCGGCACGCCCTATACGGCCCGGACCATCGCCATCCTGCAGACGATGCGGCCGGGGGTGCGGTTCGTCTGGATCATGGGCGGCGACAGCCTTTCCGGCTTTCACCGCTGGCAGGACTGGCGCGACATCGCAAGGCGGGTTCCCTTGGCGATCGCCGGGCGGCCCGGTGCGGAATTTGCCCCGCTCAGCGCGCCGGCGGCGCGGTTTCTGGCGCGCGCGCGCATCGACGGCAGCGATATCGGTGGGCTTGCCCGCATGCGCCCGCCGGTCTGGGCGATGATGCGCGGTCCGCGCTCGCCGCTCTCTTCGAGCGCCTTGCGGTCCGCCAGCGCCCTTCAGGCGCAAAGCGCGGCCGAGCGTCACCCAAAGGACACGGCCTGCGGCTTAGTCCTGTCTTGAAACGTTAAGGAATCATGGCCA
Source organism: Hyphomicrobiaceae bacterium (assembly GCA_020442235.1). GTDB lineage: Bacteria > Pseudomonadota > Alphaproteobacteria > Rhizobiales > MH13 > JAGRKQ01. The sequence continues at coordinate 828 of JAGRKQ010000072.1, forward strand.
CTCTTTCCCCAGGCAAGGGCGGATCGGCCCACCGCCCGGCCCAGGGAACGGACGCCGCGATGGCGCCGCGCCTCTTGATGACGGGCCCCTGGAAGGACCAAAATCGCTTGACCATGCTTGAAACCGGCGCTGCCCACAGCGGCCCGTCGCTCGCCGCCTCTTCTGTCGAGGGTTCCGGCGATCTCGTCTCCATCGTTCTCGCCGCCCTTGATGATGCCAAGGCCGAGGATGTCGTCACCATCGATCTTGCCGGAAAGTCGTCGCTTGCCGATGCCATGGTGATCGCCTCCGGGCGTTCGCACCGCCATGTCGCGGCCGTCGCCGACCAGCTGGAACAGGCGGTGAAGAAGGCCGGAGCGCTGCCGCGCACCGAAGGCCTTCCGCATGCCGACTGGGTGCTGGTCGATGCCGGCGACGTCATCATCCACATCTTCCGCCCCGAGGTGCGCAGCTTCTACAACATCGAAAAGATGTGGGGGCTGGAGGCGCCCGAGCACGGCCACGCCTGAGGGCCGGCCGAGCGTAACGGCGGGGGATCATGCAGATCGGTATCGTCGCGATCGGCCGTGTGAAGGCCGGCGCGGAAAAGGGCTTGTGCGAGCGTTATCTGGAGCGCGCCGCCGCCAGCGGGCGCGCCCTCGGTCTCGGGCCGGTCAGCGTGCGCGAAATCGGCGAGAGCCGGGCCGGCAGCGCGGCGGCCCGCAAGCGCGAGGAAGCGGCAGCGCTTCTTGCCGGCGTGGGCGAGGACGATCTTGTCATTGCCCTCGACGAACGCGGCGAACAGATTTCCAGCGAAGGTTTTTCCGGACTTCTCGACCGGGCGCGCGAAACGCGCAAGCGCGCGGTCTTCATCATCGGCGGCGCCGACGGGCTCGACGCAGCGGTGCGAAAGCGGGCCGATCACACGCTGGCCTTCGGCGCCATCACCCTGCCGCACCAGATCGCGCGGGCGATCCTTCTGGAACAGATCTACCGGGCGATGACCATCCTGTCCGGGCATCCCTATCACCGCGCCTGACCGTCACGTCTTTGTGAGCGCCCGGTCCGCATTCTGCGCGCGGTGTCCACACTCAGGCCATCTTCGCGCGCGACAGGCTTCATGGTTAACGCGGGGTTTACCGGGATCGGTCACCACTGATGGGATGGCGCAGACAGGCTTTTCAGCAATGGGTTCGATCGGGCGCGCGGGGCGTTTCGCCATGACCGCGCTTGCGCTTGCGCTCGTGCCTGTCGCCTCGCTTCATGCCGAGGACACGGATCGCGA
>JAGRKQ010000072.1:2190-4279 GCA_020442235.1 Hyphomicrobiaceae bacterium
GAAATCGCCGCGCTCGATGCCGATCTTGCCCAGCTCAACGCCTCGCTGATCCGCGCCGCCCGTGACACCCAGGAACTGGAAGAGGCGATCGGGCGCACCGAGGTGCGCATCGAGACCCTGTCGCGCAACGAGGACCGCATCCGCGCCTCGCTCGATGAGCGGCGCGTGAGCCTTGCCCGGCTGCTTTCGGCCATGCTGCGCCTTGGGCGCACGCCGCCGCCGGCGCTGGCCGTCACGCCGGGCGATGCCCTGCAGTCGGTGCGCGGGGCGATCCTTCTCGGTGCGGCCTTCCCGGAAATCCGGGTCGAGGCGGAGGCGCTCGCCGGCGATCTGGCCGCGCTCAACGATGCCCGCCGGCAACTGACGCAAGAGCGCGAGCAGCTTTCCGGCGAGGCGGAGCGGCTTTCGACAGAACGCCGGCGCACCGAACTGCTTCTTGCCGAACGCACGCGGGTGCGCTCGGAAAATGCCGAGGCCCTGCAACGCGAGCAGGCCCGCGCCGAGGAACTCGCCGCCACCGCCACCTCCCTCAACGATCTTCTGGCGCGCCTCGAAGACGAAATCGCCAGCGTGCGCGCGGCGGCGGAAGCGGCGGCGGAAGCGGCCCGCACCGCCGATCCGGACGAGACGCCGAATGCCGAGACCTTCACCGATACGGCGCGAATCGCTCCGGCCATTCCCTTCGAGGCGATGACCGGCCTGGTGCAGCGCCCGGTGCGCGGTGTCGATGTGCGCCGCTATGGCGAGGAAGAAGAATCGGGTCTGGCGCAGGGCCTTTCCATCGCCACGCGGGCTGGCGCGCGGGTGACCGCGCCGGCGGATGGCTGGGTGGTCTATGCCGGGCCCTTCCGCTCCTACGGGCAGTTGTTGATCCTCGATGCCGGCGGCGGCTACCATGTCGTCCTTGCCGGCATGGACCGCATCGACGTCACGCTCGGCCAGTTCGTGCTGATGGGCGAGCCGGTCGCGGAAATGGGCCTTCGGGCCGTCACCACTTCGCTGGGGGATGTTGCGCGTGCACCCCAGCCAGTGCTCTATGTTGAAATCAGAAAGGATGGCCAGGCCATCGACCCCGGCCCCTGGTGGTCGGACGGCCTGAACCAGGGAACCAGCGGATGATCAAGAAGTTCACCTTCCTTATCCTCGGCATCGTCATCGGCGCGGGTGCGACCTTCGCCGTGCTGTCGAGCCAGGTCGCAACCGGCGGCGCCCAGGCGGCGGCCGGTTCGGATGCCTTCAACCAGTTGCGCCTCTTCGGCGACGTGTTCGAGCGCGTCATCACCGACTATGTCGAAGAACCCTCCGAGGAACAGCTCGTGGAAGCGGCGATCAACGGCATGCTGTCGTCGCTCGACCCGCATTCGTCCTATCTCGGGCCGGATGATTTCCGCGACATGCGCACCCAGACCTCCGGCCAGTTCGGCGGTCTTGGCATCCAGGTGACGATGGAAGAGGGCCTCGTGAAGGTGGTCTCGCCGATCGACGACACGCCGGCGGCGCGGGCGGGGGTTCTGGCCAATGACCTCATCACCCATCTCGACGGCGAGCAGATCCAGGGCCTGACGCTTCAGGATGCGGTCGACCGCATGCGCGGGCCGGTCGGCACCGACATCGTGCTCACCATCCAGCGCGGCGAGCAGGAACCCTTCGACGTCACCCTGACGCGCGACATCATCCGCATCGCCTCTGTTCGCCACCGCATCGAGGGCGATATCGGCTACATCCGGGTGACGCAGTTCTCCGAGCAGACGATGAGCGGGCTTGAAGAGGCGATCCGCGCCATCCGCGCCGAGCTGCCGGACGATGCGCTGAAGGGCTTCGTCATCGACCTGCGCAACAATCCGGGCGGTCTTCTGACCCAGGCGCTGGAAGTCTCCGATGCCTTCCTCGACCGCGGCGAGATCGTGTCCACCCGCGGCCGGCAGGCGGCGGAGACGCGGCGCTACAATGCCCGTGCCGGCGATCTGACCGGCGGGCTTCCGGTCATCGTGCTGATCAATGGCGGTTCGGCCTCGGCGTCCGAGATCGTCGCCGGCGCACTTCAGGATCTGCGCCGCGCCACCATCGTCGGCACCCGGTCCTTCGGCAA
>JAGRKQ010000073.1:0-704 GCA_020442235.1 Hyphomicrobiaceae bacterium
TCGACGAAGACCTGCATGCGTTGTTCGGAAAGGTCAACGCGGGCAACCACGCCGGCCTCTGCCGGAGCCGTGGCAAGAAACGAGGTGAGGGCGAGTGCGGCCGCCACAATCCATGTGCGCATCGAAGTTCTCCCAGCCGTCAGATGCAATACTGTTCCAAGGACGGCTGCAATGACAAGCGATCCGCCTTTCCAAACCATGACGAAGCTCGTCACCGATGCAGGAAGATCACAGTTTTGCTTGATGTAAATCTGGCTGCAAAGCTGCAACTTTCCGGAACAGGCACAGGTTCTGTTGACATTTGGCCATGCGCAAAGGGTGTCCGGGCGCTTGCGCAGGAGGGGCAGGCATGCACCATAGCCCGTGATGCAAACCTTTGGAGGACAAGCCGGAATGGCGCTTTTTCTTGTCGGCCTCGTGCTCTTTATCGGCATTCATTCGATCCGCATCATTGCCAATGACCGCGTCGATGCCTTTCGGGACCGCATCGGCGCCGGCCCCTACAAGGGGCTTTATTCGCTGATCTCGCTGGCTGGTCTCGTTTTCATCGTCATGGGCTATGGCGATGCGGCGGTGATGCTCGGCGATGTCTGGTATCCGCCGGTCTGGACCCGGCATCTGGCGGCACTGTTGATGGTTCCCGCCTTTGTGCTCTTGGTGGCGGCCTATTTCCCGGGACGCATCAAGCGCGCGGTCAAGCACCC
>JAGRKQ010000073.1:838-1730 GCA_020442235.1 Hyphomicrobiaceae bacterium
CTCCGAGCCGATGCTGCACGCGCCCGAAAGCGCGCTCAACGATGGCATCGCCATCGGGGCCGGCATCCTTCTTTGGGCGGTGATGGCCTTTTATCTGCATGGCGTGCTGTTCGCCGTCGCCCCCTTCGGCTAGAAGCAGAAGGGCTGGGCGGAACCGAATAAGGGAGGGCCGATCCATGTCGGTGCAGACTTCGCAGCGGCGCCTGACCGCCGTCGACATCGCCAAGCGCAAGGGCGGCGAACCGGTCGTTTCGCTCACCGCCTATCATGCGCATACGGCTTCGATCCTCGACCCTTACGTCGATTTCATTCTCGTCGGCGATTCGCTCGGCATGGTCATGCACGGCATGGAATCGACCGTGCCGGTGACGCTCGACATGATGATCCTGCAGGGGCTGGCGGTGATGCGCGGCTCGAAGCGCGCCCTCGTCGTCGTCGACATGCCCTTCGGCAGCTATGAGGCGAGCAAGGAAGACGCCTTCCGCTCTGCCGCGCGCATCCTGAAGGAAACCGGTGCCGGCGCGGTGAAAATGGAAGGCGGCGCGCATATGGCCGAGACGGTCGAGTTTCTCGTGCGCCGCGGCATTCCGGTGATGGGTCATGTCGGCCTGACGCCGCAGGCGATCAACACCATGGGCGGCTTCCGCGTGCAGGGCAAAAGCGAGGAAGGCGAGCGTCAGCTGGAAGACGATGCCCGCGCCATATCCGATGCGGGTGCCTTCGCCATCGTTCTGGAAGGCATCGTCGAGCCGGTTGCCCGTCGCCTGACCGCGACGATCCCGACCGTGACCATCGGCATTGGCGCCTCGCCGGCCTGCGACGGCCAGATCCTCGTGCTGGAGGACATGCTGGGCCTCAACGACTGGGTGCCGAAATTCGTCAAGAAGTTCGG
>JAGRKQ010000073.1:1793-3988 GCA_020442235.1 Hyphomicrobiaceae bacterium
GGCAGCGACCATGTTTATGCCGGAAAGAAGGGCTAGCGCGGCGGCGTTTGCGCGGCGGGGCGCTTGCGGCTAATGTCCGCCGCGCTCAGCAAAGCCCTGCCGTGCCGTGTTCGGGCGCGTATGTGACGGAAAGACCTTTATGGCCGACATTTTTGACGAGATTGAAGAGGACCTGCGTCGCGACAGGGCAAAGAACCTTTGGGACCGCTTCGGCAAATATGTGATCGGCGCTTGTGTGGCGATCGTGGTCGGCGCCGGCGTCTGGCAGGTCTATGACGCGCAGGTGAAGAGCGCCGAAGCCGCCGCCGGCGACCGCTTCCTCGATGCTCTGGAGCTTGCCGATACGGACCGCGATGCCGGCATCGCCGCCCTCAACGAGATCATTGCCGACGGGCGGGCCGGCTATCCCCAGCTGGCCGCGTTCCGCCTTGCCAGCGAACGGGCCGCCGCCGGCGACGTTCCCGCGGCGATCTCCGGTTTCGATGCCCTCGCCGAGGATGCAGGCCTTCCCGAAGAGATGCGCAATCTTGCCCGTCTGCGCGCGGCCTATCTTCTCCTCGACAGCGGCAACCGCGAGGATGTCGAACGGCGCATTTCCGCGCTTGCCGTTTCCGGTTCCGCCTATCGGCATTCGGCGCGCGAACTGATGGCCTTTGCCGCCATGAAGGATGGCGATCTCGTCGGCGCGCGCGCCCAGTTCGAGACCATCCTGACCGATCTCGAAGCGCCGGAAGGCATCCGCAATCGCGCGCAGATCGGCCTGGCCGTGATTGCCGCCCAGCTTCCGGGAGCGACCGGCTGATGCGTTCCGTTTTCCGCCTTGCCCTCGTCGCGGCGCTGATGGGGCTTTCGGCCTGCGCCTCCTTCGAGGATACGCTCGACACCATCAATCCCTTCTCCGAGAGGGAGGTCCCGCTTCCGGGCGAGCGCCGCAGCCTTGCCGGCGTCAACGATCCGACCGAGGGCGTCACCGCCCAGCCGGTGTCGATCCCCGGTCCCGGCGGTTCGCCGGAATGGCCGCTGCCCGGCGGCAACCTGTCTCACAATCCCGGCCATGTCGCGCTGACGGGCGGAGGCGGCTGGCGTGTCGATGCCGGCGAATCCACCCGCCGCATCCGCATCACCGCCGAACCGGTGGTCTCCGGCGGCCGGGCCTATGTCTATGACGTCAACGGCAATGTGACCGCCGTTTCCATGTCCGGCGGCGGACGCGCCTGGCGCGTGGCGCTGCGTCCCGAAGGCGAAACCAGTGCCTCGCCCAATGGCGGGGTCGCGGTCGGCGAGGGCCGGGTTTATGTCGCCACCGGCTTCGGTCAGGTGGTGGCGCTCGATCCGGCCTCCGGCGCAACCGTCTGGGCGCGCGATCTGCCCGCGCCGGCGCTCTCCGCGCCGACCGTGGCGAATGGCAAGGTCTTCGTCGTCAGCCAGTCCAACACGGTGCATGCGCTCTCGGCTGCCGATGGCACGGAGCTGTGGACCTTCCGCGGCATCCCCGCGAGCGCGGGTGTTGTCGGTGCCGGTGCGCCGGCGGTCGAGGGCTCGACGGTCATCGTTCCCTTCTCCTCCGGTGAAATCGCCGCCCTCAACATTGAAAACGGCGAAATGCGCTGGAGCGATGCGGTGACGGCGGGCGCACGCTTTTCCGCCATCACCTCGCTCAACGACGTGGCGGGTCACCCGGTCGTGGCCGGCGGCATCGTCATTGCCTCGGGCGCCGGCGGGCGCACCATCGCCGTCAATGTCGGCTCGGGCAACCGCGTCTGGGAAACCAATGTCGGCTCGACCAACACGCCGATTGTCGCCGGTGATGTCATCTATCTGATCGACTTGCAGAATCGCTTCGTCGCCATGTCGCGCACCGATGGCGCGATCCGCTGGGTGCAGCCGCTCCCCGGCAATGAGGGCCGCGACCGCGAGGCCTGGACGGGCCCGTCGCTGGCCGGCGGTTCGCTCTGGGCAGCCTCCAGCGAGGGCCGTCTCACGCGCGCCGATCCGGCAACCGGCCAGATCCTGGAAACGCGGGATATCGGCCCGGCGGTCTATGTGCAGCCGATTGCCGCGTCCGGGCGTCTGCTTCTGCTGGCCGGCGACGGCACGCTGATCGCCGCCAACTGACCGCGCCGGAGCACAACGATCATGACTGCGGTGGTTGCCATTGTCGGGCGCCCGAATGTCGGCAAGTCGACGCTGTTCAA
>JAGRKQ010000074.1:0-428 GCA_020442235.1 Hyphomicrobiaceae bacterium
TGTCGATTGCCGAGCAGATGGGCGAGACGCTCCAGAAGACGTCCTCTTCGGTCAACATCAAGGAACGGCTGGATTTTTCCTGCGCCGTCTTCGACGAAACCGGCGCGCTCGTCGCCAATGCCCCGCACATGCCCGTGCATCTCGGCTCCATGGACCGTTCGGTCGAGGCGATCATCCGCCAGAACGAGGGCACCATCCGGCCCGGCGACGTCTATGCGCTGAACGCACCCTATAATGGCGGCACGCATCTGCCGGACATCACCGTCGTGACCCCGGTCTTCGATGCTGATGGCGGCAAGATTCTCTTCTGGGTCGCGAGCCGCGGCCACCACGCCGATGTCGGCGGCACCGCGCCGGGCTCCATGACCCCGCTCGCCACCACCGTCGACGAGGAAGGCGTCCTCTTCGACAATTTCCGCATCGTTGCC
>JAGRKQ010000074.1:519-5633 GCA_020442235.1 Hyphomicrobiaceae bacterium
TCGCCGACCTCAAGGCCCAGATCGCCGCCAACACCCGCGGCGTCTCGGAGCTGATGAAGGTCATCGACCAGTTCGGGCTCGACGTGGTGCAGGCCTATATGGGCCACGTTCAGGACAATGCCGAGGAAAGCGTGCGCCGGGTGATCGAGAAGCTCGCCGACTGCGCCATCGACTACCCGACCGATCAGGGCACCCTCATCCGGGTGAAGGTCACGGTCGACCGGAACCGCCGCGAGGCCATCGTCGACTTCACCGGAACCTCGCCGCAGCAGAAGAACAACTTCAATGCCCCCGCTCCGGTGACCCGCGCCGCGGTGCTTTACGTCTTCCGCGTTCTGACCGAGCAGCCGATCCCGATGAATGCCGGCTGCCTGAAGCCGATCCGGCTCATCGTCCCCGAAGGCTCCATGCTGGCGCCGCAATATCCGGCGGCGGTGGTGGCCGGCAATGTCGAGACCAGCCAGCATGTCACCAATGCCCTTTTCTGCGCCATGGAAGCACTGGGCTCGGCGCAGGGCACCATGAACAACCTCACCTTCGGCAATGCCCGCTACCAGTATTACGAGACGATCTGCTCCGGCGCACCCGCCGGGCCCGGCTTCAACGGCACCTCGGGCGTGCACACCCACATGACCAATTCGCGTCTCACCGACCCGGAAGTGCTGGAAATGCGCTTCCCGGTGCTCCTGGAGGATTTCCACATCCGCCCGGACACCGGCGGGAAAGGACACTGGTCGGCCGGAAACGGCACCCGGCGCACGCTGCGATTCCTGGAGGAAATGGACTGCGCCATCCTCTCCTCGCACCGCACCGTTCCCCCTCCGGGCGTTGCCGGCGGCGCGGCGGGCGGCCTCGGCCGGACGCTGGTGCGCCGCAAGGATGGAACCGTCGAGGAACTGAAGGGCTGCGACCAGACCGTTCTGAAACCGGGAGAAGCCGTCACCGTGATCACACCGACCGGCGGCGGTTACGGCAAGGCCGGGTAAAGCGGCAGGCAGGCGGCCCGCTCAGGCGGCGGAACGATCCCCGCAGCCCACTTCGACCCGGTCACGCCCGGCGCGTTTGGCTTCATAGAGCGCGCAATCGGCGCGGTGATAGAGCGCGTCGATCGTGACGTCGCCGTCGAACTCGGCAACGCCGATCGAAACGGTGATGGAAAAGGCCTGCGCGTCCTTGCCCTCGCCGACCGTCACCAGCGTGCAGGCCTCGCGCAGCCGCTCGGCGACATGGCGCGCGCCTTCGGTATCCGACCCCGGCATCAGGACGGCAAACTCCTCGCCGCCGATGCGGCCGAGAATATCGAGCCGGGTGCGCAGCACCTGACACATCTGGTCGGCAGCGGATGTCAGGATCGCGTCGCCGAAATTGTGCCCATAGGTGTCGTTGATCTGCTTGAAGTGATCGATATCGATTACAGCCAGGGAAAACTTGCTGCCCATCCGCCGCGCCCGGACCATTTCCGTTTCCGCCTGCGCGAAGAAGCGGCGCCGGTTGAACAGGCCCGTCAAGGCATCGGTCTCGGCCAGAACGCGCAGTTCGGCTTCCACGACCTCACGCTGGCGGATCTCTTCCGAAAGCCGGCCGTGCGCGGTTTCCAGTTCTTCGGCAAGATCGGCAAGCCGGGCCGCATTGGCTTCCAGCGTCTCGGTGGTGAACCGCATCTCGTCGCGCTGACGCCTCAGCTCTTCGCGCGAACCGACTTCTTTTGAAATGTCGGCAAGCGTCAGAACAACCCCGCCCGGCATCGGATTGACGGCCGCGCGAAACGTCTTGAAGCCCTTCTCCGAGGCCACCGGGACCTCCATGGACCGGGCCGCGCCTCTGGCAGTGACCTTCCGGCAGGCATCCAGAAGCGGGCTGAGCGCATCGCCGTCGAACACGACCGACGCACGCTGGCGGAAAAGCTCGCCTTCGGGACGGTCGAGCATGATCGAGGCGGATTCATTCGCCAGCTCGATCAGAAAATCGTCTGCCCTGTCCTGCCCTTCGATATGCGACAGCGCAAGAATGCCGTCATGGCTCGCCGCAAAGACCGAGTTGAGAAGCTCGCCCAGCATGAAGACAGGCTTGGTAAAGACGATGAGCCGTATGCCGTTTTCGCCATGCGTGACAGGAAGCACCAGCCGTTCCCAGCGATGCACATCCGTCGTCACCATTGAGCGGAAGGTGAAATAGACCGGCTGGCGCGTTTCCAGCGCCGCACGATATTGCGGCTCGAAGGTCGCCGACAGATCGCCGCCGAGATCGCGCACGGTGCGGTCGGTCATGTCGTAGCCGACGAGGTTGATGATCGCACGGCCGTAATAGGTGTAGTGGAAGGTGCCATCGAGCGGCGACAGGATCATGCAGAAATCCGTCGCATCGCCGAGCAGCGGCACGCGAAACGCCTCGCCCGCCGGCAGCGCACCGGAGGCGTTCATCGCCTTCCAGCGCCCGAAGAGACGGCGCGCGACGGAGGCATGGATGAGTGCCTCGATCTTGTCGATTTCGCTCGTGGCCTGAATGAGCACGAATGGGACCCCTTTTCCCGTGCGCGTCATTCTGTCTCGGGGGCCCTTACCAGAGTGTCAACGCCCGCAAGATCGACATCTCCGTCAAGTCCCTGACTCTCATAAGGCTTTTCAGAAGAAGCCTGGAAAAGAAGGTTGCGCCGCAATGATTTGCAGGCTTTTCCACGCTGCGCCGCAGCAACGATTTTGACTTCGCTACGGGGAATCCCTCTGGTAGACTTTTGTTCAGAATAAAGAGGGAGGACAGCCAAATGACGTCACGTGCAGTCAATGCATTGATGGTCTGTGCTGCGTTCGTGTTTGTCGGCGCCATCGTCGTGGGGGCCTTCTAGAGGCCCGGATCAACATCTGCCGAAAATGATTGGAAACGCGAACGCCGGCCGAAAGGCCGGCGTTTTTCATGGCTCGTGTAGAGGTCGGCTCCCCCTGTCGGCCCTCAGGCCGCAAGTGGTGCAATCGCCGCAATGCCGTCATTGGCGGCCTTCAGCGCCGCTTCGGCATCGACATTGACCTTCTCCGCCGCAATCACCTCAACATCCGTGATCCCCCAGAAGCCGAGAACGAAGGTGAGGTAGGTCGAGGCGAAGTCGGCCACGGACCCCGCCCCGGTCCCGCCCGAAGCCATGATGAGATAGGCCTTCTTGCCGGTCACCAGCCCTTCCGGCCCGGCCTCGGTGTAGCGGAAGGTTTCCCCGACGCGGCTCATGAGGTCGACCCAGCTCTTGAGGGTCACCGGCACGGAAAAATTATAGACCGGCACGCCGATCACCAGAACGTCCGCCGCCTTCACTTCCCCGACCAGCGTGTCGGAAAGGGCAAGCGCGGCCTTCTGTGCATCGCTGCGCTGATCGGCGGGAGTGTAGTTCGCACCGATCCAGGCACCGTCGATGCGTTCGGAAAAACCGGCCAGATCGCGGCGGGTGACCGTAACGCTGCCACCGCCGGCAAGCTTTTCAACCAGCGCAGCCGTCAGCTTGCGGCTGACCGAGTCCGCACCGCGTTCGGAACTGTCGATGTGAAGGATGTTCATGGCAAGATTGCTCCTGTGTTCGTTCGGCCCTGGCCGTCGATGGGCAATCTGGCGGAACGGGAGCATGGATAAATCCCGTCTGGCTCGAAAGTGCTGTTCGCAAATAAAGGACAATCGCTCCTTGAAAAAGAAACCCGGAGCGCAATGGCTCCGGGGATAGGTGTGCGGCCTTAACCGCAGGGGACAGGAGGAAGGTTCCGACCATCACGCTAGCGGCGGGATGCCCGCAGATCACGTGACGAAAGACGTCATGACGCGCCCTGTCATGACGCAGGCCGTCATGTCTGCCTGTTTCAGCCCTGCGGATCGAAATCGAGGATCGGACGCAACCAGCGCACCGCCTCGCCGAAAGACCAGCCCTTGCGCGCGGCATAGTCTTCCACCTGATCGCGGCCGATGTGGCCGGTGCCGAAATAATGCGCCTGCGGATGGGCGAAATAGAGCCCGGAAACGCTCGACCCCGGCAGCATGGCGTAGCTTTCGGTCAGCGCGATGCCGGCCTGCCGCTCCGCATCGAGAAGCTTGAACAGCGTTGCCTTTTCCGTGTGGTCGGGCTGGGCGGGATAGCCCGGCGCCGGGCGGATGCCCTGATAGCGCTCCTTCAGAAGCTCTTCCGGCGTCAGATCCTCCCCGGCGGCATAGCCCCAGTAGACGCGGCGCACATAAAGATGCGCCCACTCGGCGAAGGCCTCGGCCAGCCGGTCGCACAACGCCTGCACCATGATCTTGGTGTAGTTGTCCTTGTCGCCGCCCAGCGCGGCAATCGCCTTGTCCTCATTGATGCCGGCGGTCACGGCAAACCCGCCGAGATAATCCGGCGGCCCGTTTTCATCGGCGACGAAATCGGCCAGCGCGAGCTGCGGGCGATCCTCGCGCGAATGCTGCATCTGCTGGCGAATGGTGTGGAAGCGTGCCGCCGGCGTGCCGCGCGTTACATCGGAAAAGACGACGATGTCGTCGCCCGAACGCCGCGCCGGCCAGAAGCCGACAACACCCCGTGCCTCGACGAGATTGCCCGAGACGATCTGCTGAAGCGTCCTGCGCGCGTCCTCGAAGAGGCTGCGCGCGGCCTCGCCCACCGTTTCATCTTCCAGGATGGCCGGATAGCTGCCCTTGATTTCCCAGGTCGAGAAGAACGGCGTCCAGTCGATGAGCGGCACCAGATCGGCAAGTTTCGGCGCGACGGACCGTGTTCCGAAGAAGCGTGGCATGACCGGCGTGTAATCGGAAAAATCCGGCTTCAGCCCGCGGGCGCGGGCCTCGGCAAGGCTGTGGCTGCGCCGCTGGCCCCGGCCCCGCAGATGGCCTTCGGCAATGCGCTGATATTCGCCGCGCACCTCGCCCGCGAAAGCCTCGCGGTCGTTGAGAAGCCGCTGACAGATGCCGACCGCACGGCTCGCATCGGTCACATAGACCGCCGGACCGCGCTTGTAGGCCGGAGCGATCTTCACCGCCGTGTGCACCCGGCTCGTCGTCGCGCCGCCGATCAGAAGCGGCATGTCGAAGCCCTGCCGCTCCATTTCCTCGGCCAGCGTCACCATCTCGTCGAGCGAGGGCGTGATCAGCCCCGACAG